>URUZ01000004.1 GCA_900551225.1 uncultured Clostridium sp. | reverse complement strand
AAACGATACCGATTTTTTGAATATCTATAAATATAAATTAAATAAGGAAATGCATGAAACGGCTTCTGCGTTTGGAGATTTCTATACTCCACTAAATATTGTTCAATGTATGTTGCAGCTTCTAAATATCCAAAAGAACGGCACCATTTACGACCCATGCTGTGGGAGTGGCGCCATGTTGTGCAGGACAAATCTCTTTAGCTCTGATAAAAACTTAAGATTGTTTGGACAAACAGCAGATAAGACTACTTACCATATATGTCAGATGAATCTCTTCTTACATGGCTTATATGCTGATTTAGGGAACAGACCAGCCAATACATTAACTGAGGATTTACATACAGACCGAAAGTTTGATTATATAATTGCAAATCCACCATTTAACCTTTCTGACTGGTGTAACGACAAACATATAGAATCAATTACTAAATGGAGGTATGGTACCCCACCGCAAAAAAACGCTAATTTTGCATGGCTGCAACATATCATTAATCATATATCAGATAAAGGACGTGCTGTTGTTCTATTACCCAATAGCACTTTAACAACTCAGAATAGACTAGAATTCAACATACGGCAAAGAATTCTTCATGACCATATTGTAGAAGCCATAATTACACTTCCCTCAGGTCTTTTTTACAACACAAAGATTCCTTGTTGTATTTGGATACTAAGCAAATTTGCTAAACGAAATCCCGATATACTCCTAATTGATGCAAGACACATGGATTTCAAGCAAGAAAAAGCAGTTGCTCATTGCAATGAGCTCATCAAACTGATGCAGCAGTATCGAGAGGGAAACTTACAGACAAGAGCCGATTGGTATGCAACTGTCTTCTTAAACGAAATCGCACAAAATCATTACATATTGAGTCCAAACTTATACACTAAAAAGAAAGAAGTCCCCCTATCTGAACTGCATAAGAATAGATCTCGTTTTATCAATGTTTTAGATACCCTAAGTGATCAGCTTTTAGATGAATCTATAAGTACATGTATCAAAGAGTGGAAGACCTCATACCCTTCTACTACATGGGCAAAAATGCCTTTATCAGAAATGTACCATATTTTTGGAGGAGTGACCAAAAAGAAAGAAGCGTTTGGCCATGGTTTTCCAATGGTGGATGTAAAAACGATCCTTCACTATCCTATATTGCCAAAAACATTTTCCAATTTAGTTGATGTGTCAGAGGATGAGATTCAAAAGTTTAGTATAAAGCAAGGTGATATTCTTTTAAACCGAACCAGCGAAACGATTAATGAGCTAGCATGCTGCAGCGTTGCTATTACCGATTGCCGTGCAGTTTATGGAAGCTATGTTAAGCGCCTGCGGCCAATAGAAAAGGATAATATTGACTACCTTTATATGATAGGATATTTTCACAGCCTCATATATCGCAGGGAGGTTGAAAAAGTTTCTCCTGTTTATACTACTCGTGCAAATATGAATGTCAAAAGACTTTCAGCAATATTCATATATTATCCTGATCCAGAGATGCAAAAAAAGATTGGAACTACTCTATTTGCACTTTTGGAATTTCAAAAAGTGAACCCGGACAAAAAACTAAATTTATTAATAGACGACTTTATACAATTATTCATTGAACAGTTTATTACATATCCTGTGCTTTGCTTAGAAAAAGGAGACGTTAAATTATGACTCAGCAGGAGCAAATGAAGCTCGTTCTACTCTACTCACTTTATGAATTAAATGGAGGTGGTCAAAGAAAACAGGTGTTACAGTATATTAACGATCACAATTATTGGTATAAAAACGACCAAAATGATACTAAAAGATCTACCCGAAATGAAAACACATGGCGAAATGATTTTTCATTTGAAAGACAACACTTAGTTGAGCACGGTTATATGGAAAAGAATGGAAATGGAAAGTGGAAAATCACTATAAATGGAAAATTACATATTGCTACATTAATCCAAAAAACTAAAAATTTGAAATCTGATTCTATCTGCTTTACACCTATATTTTATCAAAAACTGTATGTCGAACATAATATTGATGAAGCCTCTGAAGATCAAGTGCTTATGGAACAGTTATCAGAAATAGATAATGTTGCGCCTAGTACGTCACCCAAACTTATAGATGCGCCTCAACCCAAGGGGCCCATATCACACTTCTCCGGAAACCGAATCATTTATCTGCGAGATCCAGCTGTTGCAAAACGTGCACTTAGCCAGGCAGGTCATTTATGTCAAATAGATTCAACGCATATATCCTTTATACGCAGGAATGGCAATACTCTATATATGGAACCGCATCATTTGATCCCCATGTCACTCACTGATTACTTTGGTGTCAATCTGGACAGAGAACAAAATATTTTTTCACTTTGCAGTACCTGCCATAATCAAATACATTATGGAAAAAAAGAAAACGTCAGGCAAATGGTTTCAAAACTGTTCCTTTCAAAAAAGTGCGAAATTTGTTCAATATTAGGGAGAGACATCAGCCTCCATGAGCTTTTTCACATTTATAATGTACTTTAAAGTAAACGTCCTTAAAGTAAAATTCCCTCGGATCAAATTAGCGCAGCTCACTGAGCCGTTATGATCCGAGGGAGGTTCTCCCATAAACTTTAAAACCGGTCTCTAATTTCTCATCAACCCGCATATCCGGTCAACCGCCACCTTATTAGAAACCACCGACACCTCAGGAAACTGCTTATAATTAGGCAGCATTTCCAGTGTCAGATAATCATCATACCCAATCTTGCCCAGGGCCTCTGCCACCTTCACAAAGTCCACGTCCCCTGCGAACAGATCCACGAACGCCCCCAGGCCGGCCTGGCCGGTGCGGTAGTCGGAGAGGTGGATTTTCTTGATGTGGCTGCCCAGGATTTCAATCCAGTCCTCGGGATAGCCCACATACATCACGTTACCCACGTCAAAGTATGCGCCCATTCTGGGGGACTCCACCTCCTCGATCAGCCGCTTCATCTCAAGGGGAGACAGCAGAAAACGGTTCCAGACATTTTCAATGCCCATGTTCACCTCTGCGCTCTCGGCAAAGGGCGCCAGGCTGCGGAAAGCGGCAACGCACCGGTCGTAGGCCACATCATACCTGATGCGCTCCGGCCTGCTGGCAAAGTCGCAGCCCACGTATCCGGGAACCACCAGAATCGTATCCGCTCCCATTAGCGCAGCGCACTCTATCTGCTTCTTCACTATATCCAGGGCTTTCCCCCGGATGGCAGGGTCATCAGACACCAGATTGTTCTCCCACAGGGACCACACACCCACGCTGGGAATCTCAAGGCCCGCGTCCTCCGCCATCTTCCTGATCTTAAGTATCTCCTGCTCCGTGGTGCTCTGGTTTAAGTATCCGTTTTCGCTGAGCACAGGCTCGACACCGTCGTACCCAGCCGCTTTTATCATTGGAAATAAATGCTTTAAGTCTGCATTTTCCGTAAAAGAAAACATACTGACCGCTGTTTTCATATGGCACCTCCCGCGTTGTTAACTGCCCCTGTTTTACACCTGGCCCCGGTCATAATTCACGTCCGTTTTTTCACCTGTCTCCAGGGAGATCCTCAGCGCCTCAATCGTGCACAGAACGTCCCGCACCTGCTCCACTGTGATCACATCAGATTCCCGCCCCTGTTCAATACATTCTGTGAAATGTTCCAGCTCAATCTCATAGGCATCCCGCAGATTTACCGGAATCACCGTCTCCGTGCCGCTGTCATAGATCCGCGTGTCCCTCCTTGAGGAAGCCACGTCCTCCAGGTTGGCTCCCGCCTTCATGGAGTATTCATAGGTTTTCTCAGTTCCCACCAGGCGCAGCTCCATGGTAAAGGGATACCCCTTCTCCATCTCGATCACGCCCTGTACCGCGGCGGATATACCGGACTCGAAATGCAGGATGCTGCTGACATAATTCCAGCAGCCGTCGCTGTTCTTCTGCCCTGAGGCGTACACGCTTTTCACCCGGCCCAGCAGCCAGCAGAGATAGTCCACATCGTGCAGATGCAGGTCCAAGAGCCCGCCGCCGCTGTTCTCCGGCCTTCTGTACCACTGGCTCCAGGCTGGATGCTCCGACATCCGCGCCGCGAACACATAGTTTAAGCGGCCCAGCTCCCCGCTGGTATACATGTCCCTGGCCTTCACATACTCAGGCCAGAAACGCAGTACCTGCCCTACCATCATCTGGACGCCGGCTTCCTTCACCCCATGGATCATACGGTTTAAGGAGTCCACGCTCAGAGCTACCGGTTTCTCGCAGAATATATGCTTTTTATAGCTGGTGCCAAGGGCCACATACTCCTCGTGAAGAAATGTAGGCAGGCAGATATCCACCACATCAAACTCGCACTCCTCTGCCATCCGGGCAAAATCATTGTAGTAGCGGCAATGGTATTTTTCCGCAAATTCCCGTCCAAGCGTCTCATTTTTGTCGAATATGGCCGCTGTCTCGGCATTGCCGATGTGCTCATAAGCCACCGCATGGGTCCCGCCCATGAAACCTGCTCCCAATATTGCAATCTTAACCACTGTCCGTCCTCCTATTTCTTCCTGATATTGTTGATATTGCTCAGCACCACCGCGCAGACAATGATACCGCCGGTGATAATGGTCTGGATATAGGTTTCCACCTGGAGAATATTCATTGCATTGCTGATCACGCCCATGAGCACGCAGCCCAGGAACGCCCCGGAGACAGTCCCCTTGCCGCCGTCAAATGTGACGCCGCCGATGATGGCCGCGGTCAAAGCGCTGGTCTCATAACCGCCACCCGCGTTGGCTGTGATGGAGTCGATGCGGGCTGAGAATATAACAGCCGCCACAGCGCAGAAGAATCCTGCAATGGCATAGATAATCATCTTGTATTTTGTCACATTGATGCCGGACAGGAATGCATTTTTCTCGTTTCCGCCGATGGCCACGATCCGCCTGCCGAACTTGGTCCTGTTCATCAGGAAGTAGGACAGCAGCACCATGGCTGCCAGCACAAAGAGCATCACCGGGAACACGCCGAACAGCTTCGTCTTCCCAATGGCGTTAAATGCTCCGCCAAAGCTCATAATCCTGCCGCCTGATATGGTCAGCGCCAGCCCATAGAACACCTGGCTGGTTCCAAGGGTAATAATCAGCGGGATACATTTGCTCTTGGCGATCACAAAGCCGTTCAGCAGGCCGCAGGCCACCGCAGCCGCCATACCCGCAGCCACCGCCAGGGGAATATTTTTGCTGGTATTGATGATCTGGGCCATCACCACCCCTGACAGCACCATAATATTTCCCACGGACAGGTCGATGCCGCCGCTGATCAGCAGCATACTCATGGCCATTGTCAGGATACCGATTACGGATATCTGCTGGAATATGGTGATCAGGTTCTTAACTGCGATGAATTTCGGATTGATCATGGAAACCACTCCGATAATGGCCACAATCACAATTGCCAGCAGGATTCTTTGGTCTTTTAACAATTTCTTCCTATTTTCCATCTTTCTTCACCCCTAACGCTCTTTTAATAATCTCATGCTCATTGATCTCATCCCCGGTCAGCTCGCTGTCCACTGCGCCGTCCCGGATCACCAGCACCCTGTCGCTCATGGAGATCAGCTCCGGCATGTCGGAACTGATCATGATAATGGATTTCCCCTGTTTGGTTAAGCCTGACATCTGTTTATAGAATTCTGCCTTGGCATTGACGTCAATGCCTCTGGTCGGCTCGTCAAATATGTATATCTCCTGTTCTGCGAACAGCCATTTGGCCAGCACCACCTTCTGCTGGTTGCCGCCGGACAGGTACACTGCCTCTGTCCAAACGCTGGGGGTCTTAATCCGCAGCTTCTGCACCAGCGGCTCGATCAGCCGCGGATGCTTGCGGATATCCACAAAAAATCCCTTAATCTTCTTCTCCATCCCCACAATGGTGGCGTTTTCCAGAACGCTGATGTGGAGCATCAGCCCCAGTCCCTGACGGTCCTCGGTAATGTGGGCAAAGCCCTGTTCAATGCTCTCCCTGGGATTGCGGATCACCACCTGTTTCCCGCCGATGAACACTTCTCCCCCGGCCTTTGAGTCAGCCCCCGTCAAGGCTCTCACAATCTCCGTCCGGCCCGCGCCCACCATTCCGGCAAATCCCAGGATCTCACCCTTTCTCACCGTGAAGCTGACCTTGGGTCCGCCTTTCTTCAGCTGCAGGTCCTTTACCTCCAGCTGCACCTCACCGATCTCATGGCGCTCCTTCTGGTAGAAGGTGTCCACCGGACGCCCCACCATGTCACGGGTGATTGTGGCGATCTCTATATTTCTGTCCTGATTCTCATATGTATTCACAACAGCGCCGTCACGGATCACTGTGACCCGATCCGCGATCTGCCGAATTTCTTCCAGATAATGGGATATGTAGATGATCCCGATGCCCTTGGCTGCAATGGTCTTAGCCAGCTGCAGGACCTTTGCCGCGTCCTCCACATTGAACATGGACGTGGGTTCATCCATAATCAGAACCCTGGGTTCCGTGGAAAGAGCCTTTAAAATCTTCACAAACTGCTGGTCCGATACTGATAAATCTTCAATCTTGGTCAGGGGATTGATCTGGATCTTCAGATCTTCCATCTGACGTTTTGTCTCCTCCAGCATGGCCTTGAAATTAACCAGGCCGAATCTGCCGGAGATTTCATTTCCCACATAGATATTTTCAACCACATTCATGCTGGGAACCAGGTCATTCTCCTGGTATACGATGTTGATGCCCAGCTCCCCCGCCAGGGTGGGCGTCAGGGTTCTGTAACCTCTGCCGTCGATGCTGATGGTTCCGCCGCTGGGTGTGTAGGCTCCGCTCAGCACCTTCATCAGCGTGGATTTGCCCGCCCCGTTCTCCCCCACCAGACAGTGGATTTCTGATTTGTATAAATCAAAAGTGATACCGGACAGTGCATATACGCCTGAGAATTCCTTGACAATGTCCTGCATTTCAAGAATGGGCTTCTCCTTATAATTTACCTTCAATCGTATCACCTCCTGTTACTTTAAGAGATGAAGCTGCCCTATGCCAACATAAGACAGCTTCATATGGTTTTAATTATTTGCCGTATACAAAATTGTAGGCTGCTGCATAGTCATCCCACGCAATGAATTCATCCAGCTTGTCGGCAGATACCGGAACGATGGGAAGGGAGACGAATTTCTCCGGTGTCTTGCCTTCTACCACCACATCATACAGGTTCTTAAAGGTCTGAACACCCTGAAGGGATACAGGAGCCGTAATGTTGGCAGCTTCCACGCCGTCCACCAGCATCTGGTAGTCATCTGGTGATCCGCCGGTGGAAACGATGGGGATGTCCGCCATATCGGCATCCTTTAACGCCTGGTAGCAGCCCTGGGCCATCATGCCGTTGTTGGCGAAAATGTAGTCAAACTCCTGTCCTGTGGAAATGAAGTCTGTGGTCACGTTGTAGGCCTTGTCTGTGAGCCAGTCGCCGTGAAGGGTGGCCACGATCTCAATCTGGTCGCCCAGATCTGCCAGCGCGCGGTCAACGCCTTCCTGGTACTTCTCGTAAACGCCTGCTCCCTCCTGCCCTGCGCAGAAGAATACTTTTGCCCCGGGCTTATTCTCGGAGATGTACTTCATGGCCTCGTAGCCGATCTGGTCGTACTCGCAGGCCACGGAAGCGATGTAATCGCCTGGGTCCTCAATGTCCATTGCGAAGTTCTCAACAGTTACGGGAATTCCTGCCTCATTGGCCATTTTTACAAGCTGTGCGCCCTGCTCTGTGGAGATTGGGAAAATGGAGATTCCGTCCACTTCCTGCTGGATCAGGGATTCCATAGCTGTCACGGACTCTTCCAGGCTGTTCTTGGAGTCCAGTACAATGGTCTTAACCTCAACATCGGCCTGGGTTGCGGCATACTCAAACGCCTTCGAAGAATACTCGTTCCAGATATCCGTATTGTCATAGGCAATGTAACCGAATGTGTAGCTGTCTTTTGCTGCTTTAGCCTCGGCTGTGGTCTCCGCGGCATCGCTGCTCTCCGCCTGGGTCTGGGCCTCTGTGGCTGCCGTGGACGCAGCTGTGGTAGCTGCCGGTTCCTGTTTGGCTCCGCAGGCCGCCATAGACGCCACCATAGCGCCGGCCATCAGAAGCGCTGTTACTTTCTTCATCTTTTTCATGAATAATCCTCCTTCGTTTTCTATCGGATACACCTGTGGTGTAACGATTCTTCTGCTACAGTTCAAACCCCTGGCCCTTTAAATATTCCGCTGAATCCCTGACCGCCTGGTTCACAGTCTCCAGATCCCCCGGACCGTCCGGTGTAAACTCGATTTCAATGCTGAAGGGGCAGTTGTTCCCCGCCTGCCTCAGCTTCCAGAAAATCTGCGGAAAGTCCACATTTCCCTGTCCCAGGGCCGGGAAGTTCCACTCCCGCGTCTCCCCCGCCTTGTCCTTTAAGTGCATGTATTTAACGTCTTCCATGCAGCTGTCTATGTCCTCCTCGGGCCGCACTTGCCCATAGTAGATCACGTTTGCCGTGTCATAATTGATGCCCACCCGGTCAGAGCCTACCCGGTCCGTGATATCTTTCAGCACTGCACCCACCGCATGGTCCCCGTGGCTTTCCAGCACCAGATCCATCCCATATTTTTCCAGGTATGGGATCAAAAGCTGGATGTGCTCAGCCACCAGTTCATTGGACGTTTTCTCCTTGTCCTGAAGATGGGCTTCCCCCACAGAGGACACAATATAATCACAGCCGAAAAATGCAGCCAACTTTATGTTCATGATAAAGTCAGCCAGGCGTTCCCGGTCCATCAGGTTGCAGTGGCCGCTCATGGCGTAGGGGATAATCTGAAGCTGGTTCATCTTCTCCCTCAGCCCTTCCAGATACTCAAATGTCTGGTCAGGAAACACATGCTCTGTCCAGCCCTTGGTTGCAGTCAGCTCCACATAGTGGAAACCTGCCTTTGCAATTCCCTCCAGCGCGTCCTCAATACTGTAGCCGTGGTAACAATTGGAATTAACACCGATCTTCCGTTTCATA
Organism: uncultured Clostridium sp.; assembly: GCA_900551225.1. Lineage (GTDB taxonomy): Bacteria > Bacillota > Clostridia > Lachnospirales > Lachnospiraceae > Enterocloster. The sequence goes on along the minus strand of URUZ01000004.1, from coordinate 23,355 downwards.
GAATCCTCCTAGTTACGAGCACTTGGCGCCTGTACTTTAGGCGCTTACGTGCGATACATGTCACTGGCAATTAATATAGAAACAATCTTCCGCTCATATCTTCCATAAAATCATAATGGGTATCCATATAATACTTGGCCGCTCCTCTAAAGATGGCATCCTCCTTCAGTGTGGTAAAGCGGATATCCACGTCCTCCACAAACTGCCGGAACCCCACGGACTTAACCTTGTCTATGACACAGTCCAGATACAGTTCGCCAAGCTTGCGCCCCATTCCACCGATGATGATGGTATCCGGGTGGAACATGGTGATCAGGTTGCCCAGTCCGTAGCTCAGATCATCCGCCAGCGCGCCTATGAGACGTTTGGCCCCGGGCTTCCCCTGAAGTGCCAGCTGGCCCACATGGCGGAACAGTATCCGGTCTATCCCGGAGAATTCCTCCAGCGCAGCACACTCCGCCGCCCGCCTGCCCAGCACAATCTCGCCGATGCGGTTCTCCAGACAGCCCCTGTTACCGCAGCTGCACAGCTCCCCGTCCCTGTCAATGGAAAAATGGCCGAACTGCGTACCCATACCGGTGGCGCCCCTTAAGATCACGCCGTTCTGGATCAGGCTGGCTCCCACGCCCTCATTAATATTCAAATACACGTAGTTTTTAATGTCCACATTGCCGAATGCATTCTCCGCATAGGCCAGACACGCCGTATCGTTAAATACGGCCAGCGGGTAGTCCTCCACCTGCCTCCTGAGTTCTGTCACCATATGGTCGTCTGCTCCCAGGGACAGCACCATGGACACAATGCGCTTCTTCTCACTGTCAACGATACCCGGGATTACCAGGCAGATTCCCAGAACATTCCTGTCCTGGCCATGGTTCTTGAGAAATTCTCTGGTGATCTTCCAGATCTGGGCTGCCGGGTCCTCCCCCTCATGTGGGTCTGTCTCCTCCAGAATCTCCACCTCATACGCAGCGGATACCAGGGCTGTCTGTATGGTGCGTTTTCTCCAGTTCAGCACAATCACACAGTCCCGCTTGTCATTTACCGCCAGGCTGTTGGGCCTGCGTCCCTGGCGCTTGCTCTCCACCGCGCCCTCGTCCACTATGTGGCCCTCCTGGATCAGTTCGTCCACAAGGGCGGAGACCGTGGTCTTGCTCAGCTCCGTCTTAGCGGCCAGGCTGGCACGGGAAACCCCTGGGGTCTCCGAAACAAGCATATATAATTTCTTCTTATTTACAGCTTTTATCAATTGTTGATTAATCATCGCATCATCTCTTTTCTTTAGTTAGTTCACTGGACTAACTAAACGAATTATAGCATCCACATTTATTTTTTGCAAGCATTTTGTCGGTAAAAATAATCAATATTAGTATTTTTTCGACAAACTGTACAAGGCTGCATTTTGCTAATAAATTTTAACGCGCCAGATTCTTGACACCGCTGGAAAATAGTGCTAATGTATGAGATATTGTAAGGGAGTAGTCGGCGCATACCCATGCGTGGCGAAGTCAACATCACTGGAACCTATGGTTTCCTGGCTTGGTTTTAAATGACGAGACTTACCTGTTTATTTCGTAATTGAAGTGGCAGGGAAGGCTCTTTTTTTTTCCATAAATGAATAAATGAGGGAGTAATTCCACATACTAAATGTGTGCGAGGTAAGTCAACATTATGACAGCTGACCGGCAGTCTGGCTTATCTATAAAGAATGAGACTCATATGCAGATTTTGGTTATTAATTCCGCCGAACGAAAGTGAGGGGGACGATCCGGCTGTTGCCTCAAGGCTTCAGTGGGACTGACCTTGACTGTGTATGAGTCTTTTTTATAAATTTATAACTTTTTTACCAACAGTTTAAAGGAGGAGCATAAAGTGAAAGAGTATTTATCCAGCTTTGAGGATGTCCTGAAGGAACACAGTTCCACCCCAGAGGGCCTGTCAAGCGGGGAGGCGGCAAAACGGCTAGAAAAATTCGGCAGGAACAAGCTGAAGGAGGGCAAGAAAACCTCCCTGATCAAACGGTTCCTGAGCGAGCTGGCCGACCCCATGATCATCATCCTGATTGTGGCTGCCGTAATCTCCGGTATCACCGCATTCTACGAGGGAGAATCATTTGCCGATGTAATCATCATTATGGCTGTGGTTATCATCAACGCCGTGCTGGGCGTGGTGCAGGAAAGCAAAGCCGAGGCAGCAATCGCAGCCCTGCAGGAGATCGCCGCGGCCACCAGCAAGGTGCTTCGCGACGGCAAGATCGTGTCCTTAAAGAGCGAGGAACTGGTGCCAGGCGATGTGGTTGTGCTGGAGGCAGGCGACTCCGTTCCCGCTGACGGCCGTATCATCGAGTGCGCCAGCATGAAGATCGAGGAAGCCGCGCTGACAGGAGAGTCTGTCCCTGTTAACAAGATTGTGAGCCTGCTGAATCTGGGCGGTGAGAAGGACGTTCCCCTGGGCGACCGCAAGAATATGATGTACATGGGCTCCACCGTTGTGTATGGCCGCGGTAAAGCGGTTATCACAGGCACAGGCATGAACACCGAGATGGGCAAGATTGCCGATGCTCTGGCACAGGCCCAGGATGAAGAAACGCCTCTTCAGATCAAGCTGAACCAGCTGAGTAAAATCCTCACCATCCTGGTAGTCGGTATCTGTGTGGTGATCTTTGCGGTCGGTATGCTCCGCGCCAATATGAGCCCTGAGGGAATCACCAGCGACACCCTGTTGAGCACCTTCATGGTAGCCGTGTCCCTGGCCGTGGCGGCTATCCCCGAAGGCCTGGCAGCTGTTGTGACCATTGTGCTCTCCATCGGCGTTACCAACATGTCCAAGCGCAACGCCATCATCCGCAAGCTGACTGCGGTTGAGACGCTGGGATGTACCCAGATTATCTGCTCCGACAAAACCGGTACTCTGACACAGAACAAGATGACCGTGGTGGACCACGTGTCCGACGACGAGCGCATGCTGGAGATCGCCATGGCCCTCTGTTCCGACGCTGAGCTGGACCCGGACAGCAACGAGGCGGTGGGCGAGCCCACGGAGTGCGCACTGGTAAATGATGCCAACAAGAACGGTATGCCCAAACCCCAGTTAAAAGCTGAGTATGCACGAATTGCGGAAGCTCCCTTTGACTCTATGCGCAAGATGATGTCCACTGTCCACCAGTTAAAGGACGGACGTGTGATCCAGTTCACCAAGGGCGCGCCCGATGAAGTCCTTAAACGGTGTACAAAAGCCCTGATCGGCGGCAGCGTAGTTGCCATGACCGATGAAGTCAGAGCCAACATTTTAAAGAACAACAAGGCCATGGCCGACAGAGCCCTGCGCGTGCTCTGCGGCGCACAGAGGGAATGGGATACCCTTCCATCTAACTCCGAGCCTGAATTCCTGGAGCAGGATCTCTGCTACCTGGGACTGTCCGGCATGATCGACCCGGTCCGTCCTGAAGTAAAGGCAGCTATTGTAGAGTGCCGTCAGGCGGGTATCCGTCCCATCATGATCACCGGTGACCACAAGGACACTGCGGTTGCCATCGCCATGGAGCTGGGAATCATCTCCGATGCCAGCCAGGCAATCACCGGCGCTATGCTTAACGATATGAGCGACGAAGAATTCAAGCGCAATATCGGACACTATTCCGTATATGCCCGCGTGCAGCCCGAGCACAAGGTACGTATTGTAACCGGATGGAAGGCCAAGGGCATGATCACCGCCATGACCGGCGACGGCGTAAACGACGCGCCCTCTATCAAGAGCGCCGACATCGGAATCGGCATGGGCATCACAGGTACTGACGTAACCAAGAACGTGGCTGATATGGTACTGGCTGACGACAACTTCGCGACCATCGTATCAGCTGTTGAGGAGGGCCGCCGGATCTACGCAAACATCCGCAAAGCCATCCAGTTCCTGCTGGCCTCCAACCTGGCCGAGGTGCTGGCAATCTTCTTCGCAACCCTGATCGGTTTCACCATTCTGGAGCCGGTGCACCTGCTGTGGATCAACCTGATCACAGACTGTTTCCCGGCCCTGGCACTGGGCATGGAGCAAAGTGAGCCCGACATCATGAAGCGGGAGCCAAGAAACCCAAGAGAAGGCATCTTCGCCGGCGGTATGGGCTTTGACGTATTCTTCCAGGGTGCCATTGTAACGGTGCTGGTTATGGTATCCTATCTGCTGGGGCACTACATTGAGAGCGGTGTATGGGAATTCGTCAACAGCCCCGACGGAACCACTATGGCATTCTTAACCCTGTCCATGGTTGAGATCTTCCACTCCCTGAACATGAGAAGCCGCCGCGGCTCCCTGTTCAAGATGAAAACACACAACACCTTCCTGTTCGGCGCTATGATCGTATCCTTGGTGCTGACCACCGCGGTAATTGAGATCCCGTTCCTGGCCAATGCATTTGAGTTTACCCCGATTGACTTAAATGAGTATGCCATCGCGCTGGGCCTGGCTGTACTGATCATCCCGATTATGGAGGTTGTAAAGCTGGTACAGAGGAAATTAGGGAAGTAAATCTGATATAGGATCAGGCCCGTTTTGCGGGCCTGATTTTTTTATGCATTTGGGGGGCGGTTGTGATAGAATATGGATATGAAAGGCAGGATATGAGATGAAACACGATAGAATACGATCTGCTTGTGATGAACAATTGGAATTAGTTAAGGGGATCACCCGAACTACGATACAGGAGATTTATCCACATTACTATCCGGGAGGCGCTGTTAGTTTCTTTCTATCGCACCATAATGACAGAAATATAGCTGAGGATATACAGGCCGGATGTGTGTTTATCCTTTTCAATGAAGAGGACGCCGCCGTTGGAACAGTGACGGTTAAGGGGAATGAAATATGCCGTTTGTTTGTCTTGCCCGACCATCAGAAAAAAGGGATCGGCCGTGAACTCATGGATTTTGCAGAGAAGAGAATCTCCGAACATTACAGCTGCTGCAGGCTGGATGCCTCTCTTCCGGCAAAGGCCATTTATGTAAAACGTGGATATGTGGAAGTAGAGACGCATTCTATATCGGCTGAGGCAGGTGATTTCCTCTGTTATGATGTTCTGGAAAAGAATATGACCCCTGAAAACCCTTGATTTTTCACCCCTGTTATGGTATTATATCACTGTTTAATTTAACAAATGGGCGAATTCCCGAGTGGCCAAAGGGGACAGACTGTAAATCTGCTGCAAATTGCTTCGGTGGTTCGAATCCACCTTCGCCCATTAGCGTATCAGTTATAGCTTAAGGACATCAGTGCAGAGCGCGTAAAGGTCCTCGTTTTCAGCCGTGATACGTGCCTTGCGGGTGTGGTGGAATAGGCAGACACAAGGGACTTAAAATCCCTCGGTAGCGATACCGTGCCGGTTCAAGTCCGGCCACCCGCATGAATTTAACACCTAAATGTCCTTTCTTAAACAAGATTTTGTGTAGAGAAAAAGGAGAGAAGGTGCTTACTATACAACAGCGTACAGAGGGTGTCGCAAAATCATTGAATTGAGATGATTGAGCGGCACCCTCTATGTTTCGGGTAAATTTTATGCGTAAATAAAGCGCTTTTGCCTATAATAAACAATATTGTCTCACTGAGTAAAAGGCAGTTATACTGATAGAGTGATTCTGATATTAAACCAGCGGATTAAAAAAGTGGATTGTATGTTCACTTTGGCAAGAGAGGTGTTATTATGTGGAAATGCCCGGAATGTAGCAAAGAGTTCAAGAAGGTGAATCAAGACCATTATTGCGGTAAATTAAATACGATTGATGAATATATCGTCGGCCAGCCTGCGGCAGTTCAGCCGATTTTGCATAAAGTTCGTGAAACTATCCGCGTTGCCGCACCGGGTGCCGTAGAGAAAATCTCCTGGCGGATGCCTACATTTTGGCAAGGTGAAAACATTATCCACTTTGCGGCGTTTAAAAAGCATATTGGCATCTATCCTGGCGATCTGTCCCTTGCGCCCTTTGAAGAACGCCTGACTGGGTATCATAGGACGAAGGGTGCGGTTCAGTTTCCGTTTGATAATCCCATTGACTATGAGCTGATAGCTGACATGACGCGATGGCGTGTGGCCTGCGTCCAGGAAAAGAATAAAGTGGATGATAAGACTTACGAATATAACGGAATCATTGAACCCGCCGATCAAGGCGGTGCATATGTTGTATTTCCATACGATGTCCGTGAGGAATTCGGCAAGGGACGTGTCAAAGTCCATGCAACATTTGACGGCGAGCCTTACGATGGCAGTATCGTGAACATGGGTGTGAAAAATCCGGACAGCTCTGTCTGCTATATCATCGGCATCCGCAAGGACATACGGGCAAAAATCGGCAAGCAAATTGGCGATCCGGTGAACGTTACGATAACGGAGAGGAAATAAAAAAGAAGGTGACCTGATTATGATTATACCGTATCTTGTATTTAACGGTAACTGCAATGACGCCCTGGACTTTTACCGCACTATATTCCACTGTGATGAGCCGAAAGTCCTGCCCTATGGGGACTATATGCCGGAGGGATCAAAGACCCCACCGGAGCTTATGCGCACCTGGGTGATGCACGCCGAGATGGTGATCTGCGGCACAAACGTCTGGTTTGCGGATGAAGCAACACCGGTCAGCGCAGGAGGTAACATCAGGCTGACCACTGCCGTGCCGACAGGCAAGGAAGCAACGGCAATCTTCGATGCGCTTTGCCAAGGCGGCGAAGTGACGCTTACGCCGACCGAAACGTTCTACAGCGTATTTCATGCCGCTGTAACGGATCGGTTCGGCGTGAATTGGAATGTTGTCGCCGGGGAACAGCCGAAACGGGAAGAAGGCTGAGATTATGGCAGATTTTACTCCTGACAAGCTCCGTGAAGCACATCGCGCTTTGCTGTCCACGCTGCATAAGTGCGAGAAGATGGACGCCGCCAAACTGGGCAAGTCACAACAGACTCTTCTTAAACGGCGAATCGCTGCTCTGAAGATTGCCTTAACGTTGATTGAGAAGGAACAAGCACGGGAGGAGAAAGGATAAAAATCATAATGGATAACGAGCGCGTATATAAGATGACATTTTCAAGTGTTTACCCCATGTATGTTCAAAAAGCGGAGAAGAAAGGCCGTACAAAAGCGGAAGTCGACACGGTTGTTTGCTGGCTGACGGGCTATGACGACAGTAGATTGCGGACGCAAATTGAAAAAGAGGTTGATTTCAAGACGTTTTTTGCTGAAGCCCCGCAAATAAACCCCAATGCACACAAAATTACTGGCGTAATATGTGGCGTTCGTGTAGAAAACATCGAAGATCCTCTCATGCAGAAAATCCGTTGGCTTGACAAGTTGGTTGACGAATTAGCGAAAGGCAAACTGATGGAGAAGGTTTTGAGGAGTTGAATGTGAGCCCATAATACCCCTTTGTTTTATCATCAGCAGCCATACTTATATCGGAAAATCAAAGGCATCTGAGGAAAGGAGTATGCAATGTATGATGAAAACGAGTACAAATATTTTGTAAAGGAAGGAAAGGTATACCGGCTGCATGTTGAACTGGACGATATGCCCTGCAATCCGCGGGAGGAATACGATGGAAATATTGGTACCATGTTCTGTATTCACCGCCGGTATACACTGGGAGATGAAACAGATTACTCGGATGAGGAAGGCATGAAACATGCAATCATATCCGAGCTGAAGATTCCCATGGCCCGTATCCGCCGTTATGTGAAATCCGGGAAAGCAAACATAGACCTTAAATTTAACCGCTCCTCAAGAGAGTGGGAGATCTGGGGAACGTACAGCACTGGGACCAGAGAGAAGAAATACGGGCTGATCGACAGCAGCCGCGAGATCGAACAGCTCGATGACACCCTGATTGACTGGGTGTTCGTCAAGGATATTGAGGCAGTCTCTTACGGCGAACTTGTAGTGCTTCCTCTATACCTGTACGACCACAGCGGACTGACTATGAACACCACCGGCTTTTACTGTCCATGGGATTCCGGCCAGGTAGGCTACATCTGGACCACCATGAAAAGAACAAAGGAGGGTTGGCCGGAAAAAAGGACAAAAAAAGAATGGCGTGACCTGGCTCTCACCATTTTGAAAGGAGAAGTGGAGGTCTATGACCAGTATCTGAAGGGGGATTGTTTCGGGTATATCGAGGAGAAATTGTGCCCGGACGGCGAATGGGAGGAAGTGATTTCCTGTTGGGGCTACTACACAGCCGAAGATCCTCTGACTGAAATTGCCACAGAGCTTTATGGCGATGCAGCGCTTAATGAGCTGCCGGAAACAGCATAAAAGCCAATATCCGCACAAGGTAAAGGACACTAATATAAAAATGCAGAGAGAACGGAACATATACAAAAAAAGAAATCCGGGATTACATACCATAGAAGAAATTGTCTGCGCAAATACCGGTGTCAGCGCGGAGGAGATGAGCAATGACAATGCTCCGTATACGGTGGATGGAATCAGGGAAGCGGTTCAGCTCATTCGCTGGGGAATTCAGCAAAAAAAGAGATTCTATATTGCCGCTGACTACGATGTCGATGGCATTGCTGCGGCTTCTATTTTAGATGTGGCATTGCTGGATTTAGGCTGCATGGTAGTCGTCCGCCTGCCAAAACGTTTTTCGGAAGGATACGGGCTCAGCGCAAAAGCAGTCGATGAATTTGAAGACGGACAGTTTGTCATAACCGTTGACAATGGGATTACTTCCATTGATGCAATTCGCAGGGCAAAAGAAAAGGGGATGACCGTCATTGTCACAGATCACCATTTAGCAAAGGCAGACGAGGAGAGCGGAGAGCCGGTCTACCCGGATGCAGACCTAATCATTGACCCGAACGCCATTGTATTCAGTGCAGATTTTGAGGGGTACTGTGGGGCAGGACTTGCGTATAAGCTGGCTGTCTCGCTTTTGGGTCCGGAACACAGACTGCTGCCAAGGCTCACCTCTTTTGCCGCGATTGCAACTATCGCTGATTCCGTTCCACTTATAAAAGAGAACCGGCGGATTGTGACGGCTGGCCTAAAAAGTATGGTCACGAAAGAAGGCAGTACCATGGGGCTTTACGCTCTCCTTTACGCTTTGGATTTAGACCGGTATGTCAACAGTGTAAACATCGCATTCAAATTGGCTCCTGTATTAAATGCACCGGGACGGCTCCGCGATGACGGAGCGATGGATTCCTTCCGCCTTTTGACGTTTGACGGACCGTATTACCAGGCAAAAGCATTGGTAGAAAAGCTGCTGGAGGATAATAAAACAAGGAGGCAGCTGACTGAAAATTGGATGCAGAGGACAATGGAGTATATTACCAAAGAGTGTATGTTTGGAAATTTTCCTGTTGTTGCATATATTCCCGGCACACCGGAAGGCATTATCGGTATTATTGCCGGCAGAATGGCAGAGCTGATGAAAGCCCCCTGCTTTATCCTGACGGATTCTGAGCCCGGTATTTTAAAGGGTTCCGGACGTTCATTCGGCGGTGTGAATTTAAAGAAGCTGCTTGATGACAATCAAAACTATCTTATTAAGTATGGCGGTCACGCAGACGCCGCCGGCATTTCAATAAGGAGTGAAGCCTATCCGGATTTTAGTAATGCTCTGATGGATACATTAAGCGGATACCAGGTGCCGGTCAGCGATGAAATCCAGTACGATCTTAAGATTGCTGCCAAAGAACTGCCTGAGATTCTGAGGGAAATCATTAAGTTCGAGCCATATGGAATGAAAAACCCGGCGCCGGTTATTTATATCGAGGATATTCTCCTCACACCTTCCGGGACAAGTCATTATAAATTATTCTCAAATGGAAGAGGAGTTCGGTTACAATGCGCAGAGCTTGATATTGTAGCCTTTGATGGCGCCTCGGAATATGCCAGGCTAAAAAACCCCAGACATGTTGACCTGATTGGAACATTGTCCCTCCACTATTTTATGGGGCGGTACAGGAGCCAGATGGAAGTATCACATATCTGTTCCTGCGATGAAGACGTAGAGAAGACTCCCCTTGCCAGCGAGCTGGAATCACTTGCATTGAGGAGATATGAAAATCCCTAAGGGCTAAAATCGTACATGCAAGGAGAAAAACGAATGAGCACCGAAGCTGAGAAGAAAAACAAAAAATATGCTGGACAAGTGGTAGATATCCCCAGAGGCGACCATAGACTGATATTCGATGATGGCCTACAGCCGGTTACCGAGGAGGAAGGGGATCCATATCTGATGGTTTTTTCGAAAAAGTCCATCTATTTGTTATCAATTCTTAATGTGCCAAGTAAAGTATCTTTAAAAGCAAACATTCCGTTAAAAGCGCTTCCGGCAATCTACAAACACACGGAGTATGCAGGCAGGTATCTTTTCGACCAGGTCAGTGTTAAAAGAAAGCGTCCGCCTAAACTAGCGGCAGAACCTGCAAGTTGTATCCTGCCATTGGCATTTACAAAACTTAAATTAGGAAAATTCAAAGGAAAATCCCCCGGGGATCTGCTTCTGGATTCAAATGAAACTGACCAAATGAAAACGGAACTGGCCGGCCAGCTGGATTTTCTAAAGAGGAATCTTAGCCGCTATCCGGACAACCAGACTGAAATAAATGCGATAGAGGACGCCATCAATTATTTTGAATTAGGACTTCTGGCTGAGGCTCGGCCAAAAGAAGATACACTGGCCAATTGCCAGGAACCAAAGGAGGGGAATCCGGACATCGAATACATCGAAATCTATTGTCCACCCATGAAATATTTTAAAGAGCAGGACAAGGATGAGAGATATAAATGTTATTCCCTTGAGATAACATGCCATCCTGCAAATATGTATCCCTATCACATCGAGCTGGTAAACTGTTATGCGCCAATCAGCCTGCATAAAAGCGGAATAACGCCTATCCTTAAAAACAAAGCTGTAAACAAACAATCTCTGAACTTTGATTTAACAGAGGAAGAATGGCTTTATATCTTAGATTGCCTTAAAGACCACACAAAAAGGACGAAGGCATTGTGGTACCCATACCTCAGAAAAGAAGATGTGAAGAGACGCTGGAAGCGGGGCGATGAATCTGCTGAAAAGCTTCAGGCATAACTACCTTCTGGTTTTCTTCTGGAGGCGCCCCAAGGAAACTGCTAAAAATTCACTATAAGGAGAAAAAAATATGAGCGAAGAATTTGAAGAACCGTCATATGAGGAAGAGGAACGAGACTATACGGTGACTGTTACACTGCGGCTCACATTCGTAAACAGGGAATTTAACTGCTTATTAGAACCGGAACTGAAAAACAGCATCATACAATGCCTGCGGGAAATCAACCATGGTTATATTTACGAAGGCAGTGAGGACGTCCAGTTTCCGAGAGACGAAGAAGTCATTGCAAAATACAGCTTTAGCTGCAATGACACCAGTGAAGAGGAAGCGGAGAGCTTTGCCAGATACACAATTCATGAAGCTGCAGAGATATTAAAAAATTACGGGTTTGTACTAAAGTCCGAAGAGTACGATGCAGAAGAAGCGGATATGAGCTGGTTAGATGAGCTGGAATTACGAATTTTTAAGCATTAAAACATGAGCATACAAAATAACTGATATCATATACAGATTTTTATAACTGCAACAGGAGTGGGGGAACGCTTGGTATCCAGGCTTTTACCCACTCCTTTTTGTTTTAATTGTCAACAATTTTGTGCTTTTTCAGCAAATCCTTCTTCGTATAACAAGTAGGTATTCCCAGGAGACGATTTCCTGGAATGGAGAGTTTCTGCCCCGTTTTAATCCCATTAGAACCAACCTCAATCACCCGGGCAGTAACGCTGCCTGTCTTATAATGCCACGGTTCCTCCGTTACCAGAACAGACGCCTGATTCTGATGAAAATACCGTTCATCACAAGGTGCATTTCCTGTAATGCTTACCCCATGCATGGAAAACCTCTGGTGCATGCTCCAGTGGAGCCAGTGATCCACGACCGGCATATTGCTAAACTCAGTAATCAGATATACGCCATCATAATAATCTGTCTCCAGCCAGTCTGCCTCCGGATAACCAAACCGGATATTCATTTCTGCGGAGTACTGCCTGAATGCCTCAAAGAAATTATAAGGAACAAAGAAAAGATAGGCCGCAACCTCCGGGTCTGTCTCTCCTGAATCCATACGATTTCTTATTGTACTTCGAAAAAGCGTCTTTCCATAGGCAAGCTGTTCTTCTGTAAACTTTGTTCTCGTAAACTGATAAATCCAGTACAGCACCGCCCCCACATCAAACTTGTGGACGCAAAACGCCGCCATTACATCAGACGGCCCTGTATCTTGAGTTTCTTTGTAAAGTACATCGCGAAGCATGGCGGCCTCTGCGAGGCGGTATTCCTCGCTATGCTTATCTTTCGGAACGGGTTTATATGGTATGCCCATCTTTTTAAGGCCGCGGCAGACAAAATCGCCTTCGTCCTCCGGCATCCGGAAGATAGTGGAAACCGTGTCCTGTAGGTCAGAAAGATAATTTTGTTCCCAGGCTTTTGGGTGTTCATACAGATTCTTTTTCTTTTTTTCACTGTCCAGACCTGCTGCATAACGGGAAGCTAACAGAAAGGCCAGCTGGCCTGGTTTCCTTCCTTCTGGCGTAATCGGCCACTCCCATATGGCAATGTCTTCAAGAAATTCTTTTTCTTTTCTCCGGTAGGCTTCCTTTGCCTGATTATCCCTAATTGCAAGATTATCTATGATATCTATGTACTTTTTCAGTTCCATGATGTCCGCCGGGTCCCAGATACAAAGCTGGGGCATCTCCATGCCATATGTCTCATATCTGCATTTGAGCATTTCCAGGGACATCATTTTCCAGGCCAGATAAGTGTAGTTTTCCTGCACATCACTTAACCGCTCCACATTATAGTCTCCGCCAATAAGAAATGGCATGTCTTTACTAAAATCCACATATCCTGCCCGCTCTGCCACATCTTTTGGAATTACAGTCTCCCGGCTTTCAAAGAAGACGCCATGACGGATTAGTTCTTTGTTAAATCCGTATACATAATAGATTTCTCTCTGGCCAACCACAAAGGTGCTGTAAAGGCCATAGAGCGTCGCAAGCTCCGGGAGGTCCCGGATTACCGGGTTTTTATAAATTTCGTCAAGGATATCCCCGTCTACCTTATACTGGCTTCTTTTCAGATCATTTACTGAGGAATGAAATAATTCTTTAGCCGTCATCGTCGTTGTTCCCCCCTTTGGTACCATTATACCGTCTCCATGCCTGGCGTTCAACTGAATAGGAGCTGCGGATATGTATTTTTACTTTTTTTTCTGACAGAGTCATCTTTTTTTTAATCCGAAAGAACACTTGCCTCCGAAACCAAGGCATTCCTCCCATAATTGGAACAAAACAAAAGGGGGAAGTCCTATGACGCCGGAAAAAATGACTGGCAGTTCCATTTCTATTGTAATTAAAACATACTTTGGAATTCTGGATATGCTGCCGGAACTACTAAAAATGCTCACCGAATATAAGACAAGTTCCTATTTTCTGGAGCATCTGCTGGAAGAGGTTGAATACAGCCAAAATGTATCTGTCATCGCTGCGGAAGATATCGCGGTCCGGCCGCTGGAAATCAAACTGCAGGAGAAGAACATCCCATTTCAGATGGTCCCGTCCCAGGATTTTTCAGAGTTTATAAAATCCAGCGGCAGGTACTTGTTCCTAAACCGCGAATCCGACTTTGGAAAGGCCCTGGAGGCTGCGGAAGAAGTTAAGAAAGCGTTATCTCCAGAAATTGAGTCGGAAAACCTTCGCCCTGAGTCAGAGGAAGAGCCGGAACTGGTCCGCGGCGACAGCGGTCTTTCAGAATCTGAGAACGGAGAAAAGACAGAAGAGGAGAGGGAGGAGATTTTACAGCCTGACGAAGAGGAGCCTTTAGAAACTGCAGACATGAAAGGTAAATCTAACGTCAAAGCAGAAAAAAATAGCGATTATCGTTATGCCGATTCAAGATTAAAATTAAGCAGGGTGCCTGCCCCCAGCTCCCGTACAGACTATGAAGAGGAACCTGTTTCAGAACAAAGGAGGAACAGTCCGAGGCCTTTTTCAGGAACCCGGGACACCCACGCACAGGAGTTTCATCACGCGGCAGAGAAAAAAGAGGCTGCACAGACCACCCTAAATAAATCGGCCGATTTCCACAATGGCCGGGTTGATACCAGTTCCCCAAAAATAGAACATGAAGTACCTGGCCGGAATCGTTTTGGACAAGAAACGCAAAATCAGCATGAACCCATGTCAGTTTCCAAAAGAAAAGGAGTCGCAGGGAGACCAGACGCCACCCGCCACCTGCCAGGACAGGAGAAAGCTTCTCTAACGTTTCATCAGAGTGGCAGTGCCGTGGAGGGATCAATATCAATCCTCGGAAATGGATTGGATATTCAACCCATGCAGGCAGAAAAGAAGGGAGAAAAGACAAAATCCAGAATGGGAGGGGCGGCGGCTCCGGACAGTCTGCAGACCTTTTCCGCCAAACGATTCCATCAGGGACAGGGAGGCAGCGCCGAGCCATCGGCAATACGTCCCTCCAAAGACCTTTTAAAGGCCTGTCATTTTCAAGATGGTGTTCTATCAGCTGATAAGACCGCTGCCAAACCAAACCGCTATTTCATCACAAAGATGGCAAGAGGGCAGGCCGGTTCCCCTCTCAATGTTACAAATCAGATTTTAAAGGAGCGGAGAAAACATTCTGCCCGTGATGTCCTTGCTTCCAGATATTTCACCGGCACCCTGTTTATAGCCAAGCATTCTGTATCCCAGTCTGTTCTGGACCGTGATATAGAGGCGGGGCGCGTGTTTAATAACATCGAGGATTTTATATCCCCTATCGGCCGTTACGCAAAAAGCAAATACCTGGCCCATGGTGCAATTGCGCTCAACAAAGAAATCGATTGCAGCGCCCAGGTATTTTTAGCTGCCTATGCCGCCAAGCATGGCTGTGACATCGGTATTGCTCAACAGACCCTGATGAAGGTAAACGGAATAAAGGAATTATTCGATTCCTCAAATGGGAAGAGTATACACCTGCAGGATTTGGAAGAACTCCGTAATTCGTTAGGGGCTCAGGGGTTCATCGGCATTTTTAACGGTTTGACTGACCAGGGGATGGCGAACTTCATTCAAAATGCAGATATTTCTGACGGACTGAAACGGGCGCTTCTGGGTTACTCAAAGAAGGCGTTAAACGATCCCAACCTGCTTTCAAAGCTGCTGGGGCAATTCACCGGAAGAAAGGATCAGGAGTGCCTTCAGATGATGTACGGCAGTATAATCAGCCGTCATATCGGCCCTGGGCTGTCCCTGTCCTCCCTGTTTCGGGGGAACTTAGTCCAGATTCTAAAACGTGTCTCCAGAAATTCCGACGCCGGAAGGGCGGCTGCCTCACTGTACTATTCCGGAAAATCAATCTATGGGGCATACCGTGCAGGAATACGGCTCCTTATGACAATCCTGGATAGAACCCAAATAAGCGGACTTTCCATACATACTAAGTTAGTCCTTTCAAATCCTGGCAAGGCCCTGAAAAAGCATACTTTCCAGGTGGCCAAACGTACTGCCGGCAATGCAGTGCGAAAAGCCGCAGTTACGCGTTTTGGCAGAAACGTCCGAATGATTTCGCGGGGGTTCTCACATACCCTCATGAGAACCCGATTTATCAACCATACCATTGGTTCCTTAAAAACCCTCAATATGCTAAGACAGGGGATTCATACTGCCATAATGAATACCAGGATTATGGTCAAGGTCACTCAGTTTGGCAAAGTGGCGGCGCAGCTGGCCGCAAAGGCAGGAGCCGCCCTTGGCTGGATTGCAGCAGTTGTAATTATTGTAATCCTGATTCTTGAAATAGGCCAGGGGCTGGTAAATTCTAAAGTAGAAGACGGCGGCGCAGTCAATCATATCTACGTCCAGGATACCGAGATTATTCAGGAAGTCATAGATGAGTTGTCCGCCAAAAACGAAGCATTTATCATTGATATCAATCACGCGGCCAACCACCGGGGCAATTATGCGGTAAACAGTGGGTTTAAGGCAGATGAAGGCGTGTCATTTTATGAGGACGGTGCGTATCACGTTATCTTCCGCGACTTTTATGGAAATGAACTGGAGCCATCCCATGTGGATTTAAACAACACAAAAGCAATCATTTCCATGGCGACCAAGTTCATGCCATATCCTTTTACAAAGTTATCGGATCAGGTATCAGAAGAGGAGAAGAAGGCTTATGAGGAAATCAAACAGCATTTCAAGGATTACTGTAATTACCTGTGGGCTTCCACACACCAGATCAGTATCGAAGAGTACCACCCTGGGGACAGCAATTATAGCTATGTGGATGCTTCCGCGCTGATTACGGAACTCTCCACCGGCATTTGCGGTAAAGATGGGGAGAGATTATGGCTTCCCGATGATTTCCGGCCCAACGTGGTAAGCGGCAGCAGCTGCGGCCAGTGCCAGGAAGCAGAAACAACAGAACTTGGCCCGTTCAACGATAATCTGTGCAGCCATGGAAACGATAAAAACCCACACGGCGGTTGGGTAAAGACTGGGAATACGGTCCAACACATCAACTGCCCGAATGGCCATGAGCACCACGACGATGACAGTTCCTGGACTGAGTATTGCGAAATTGGGTATGTCCAGAACAGAAACCATATCCATACCTGCTATGAATGGGTGTATGAGTGCGGCGGGCACATGGGGTCTGTCGTATATGTCACGGTCGGGGATTTATCCAGAATCCCGGATTTCGGACCGGCCGGGGACGTTGATTATGGAGCAGTAGGCGTGTACAACACTGAGAATACTGATAATTCCGCTGAAGAATCAACCGCGTCGGAGGAAGATGCGTAGAAGCATACTCATAAAAATGAAAGGAGAGGGGAAATGAAGGATTTTATAATATATAAAAAAGCCCGATTCCTGGCAGTAATATTCATTTGGGGACTATGGCTTTTTGCGGAGTATTCCGGGTATCTCCCGTTGTCCACAGCCGCCTACGCCTCCAACCAGCTTGTTTATCTCAGCTTTTATACCGTGGACGATGAAGAGATTACAGAACTAAGGAAACGGATCCGCGAGAATAAGGAATATACATTCAAAGACCCCAATGACTACCGCTATCTCCCCTATGAAGATGCAGACGGAAATCTGATTTATGATGAACGGTATGACAAAATCAGGGGAATTTCCTGGGAGGGTACCGATGAGGCAGGTAATGTAACCACCTACCATGCAGGTGACAAGGTAACGTTTACAGCCGGCAGCCACACCATCCGGGTGAAATCAGATAATCCTGTTCTTACCGGAGAAAACTTACTGAATACCTCAAAATCAGAACGGGCCTATTTAAACTTCTATACAACAGATGGAATAGAGATTGAAGAACTGGCCGCAGTCCTCAGCGAGAAGGACGAGTATACATTTCCGGATCCGGCTGGTTATCACTCCCGGTACAGCAATACAGGCGATGGGAACGAAACTACTGGAAAAGGGACTTTCTGGGGCTGTACGGATGATGATAAACACTATTTATTCGAGGCTGGTGATAACTGCCGCTTTAAGCGGGGATATTACGATTTCTATATTAAGACCGACGCACCGGTAACCATTACTTTTTACTATCCAATCGAATACGATACCTATTTTACCGCTGATTATGCCTCTCCTGGGGAAATATACCATACACAGGAAGCCAGAGTCGGAGATACCATATCGCTAAAAAAGTCCCTGGGAGCACTTATCTGGGAGAGCACCTTTAAAGGATGGCGGGAAATGAACCTGGACTACGAAGAAGATATCCTATATTCCGGCGGCGGCACCTACCGCATAACGGATAATGTGGATCTGGCATTTTACGCAGTATATGAATACGATGAGAACTGGGACATGGACGCCGCAGACGAAAATAAAACCTCTGAGGAGTTAGACCAGAGCGGCCTTAAGGAGGGAGACTTACTCGTTGATGTGAATGAGATCAATTCAGCGGCCGGTGTCGGATATGGTGCCTATATCGATACAGGGGGAGTCCTTCGCCATACAGGCGGAACCGGTATTAAGGGAACAATCAAGCGGCAGTCCTGGCTCACCCCTCTTGTCAGCCCTGATGCGGACCCTTTAGAACCGGGCAGTTACCTTTATGATAAATACGGGGTTCCTTTGGCGGAATCCAGTTTGTTGCCGGAGCTTAACAATGTACTTCGTCAGGACGATTCTGCCCTGTTTATGGACGTATACGGCAACTCATTTATCTATTACAGCCAGTTGACACGTCAGAACAATATGATGCTGGCTGCAGAACGGCTGGCAGCCGGAAAGACGGATTCCTGGGTCCGCAATATCAGGGCCTGGGACGAGGAGGCAATCCACCGGTTTGAGGCAATCGAATTTGCTTTACTCAAAAATGAATATCCCCGGGAGGGTGAGGAACTGGCTCCCGGGCTGTTTTGGAAAAGCGAATATATGTCCGAGCTGGCATACCGGCGGCTTAAACCCTACAAGCAGATATGGCGGGGATGGTTGGACAGCTATGACGATGGATTGCTGGAAAAGTATAAACCGAATGACAATGACGGCGGTATAACTGTAGGGAAAAACGGATTTTGGGATTTATTTGAAATCACAGCATACGCAGACGACCGGAACAGCTCCGGTACAGCCAATCAGATTGGCTCACGGGTCAACGTATCTTCCGATTTAAAAGACTACACGTTCACGCCCCAATATTATCATAAGAATACATATTCTTTTAAGACCTTCGCATTAAGTTCTCTGGGTTTGTCCGCGTCACAGCTGTCAAACCTGGAAAAAATATATAACGCCCTGATTTCATACGGATTTTCAGATGCTGCTGCCGCCGGGATACTCTCAAATATATTCACCGAGTCCGGCTTTGACCCCAAATGCGCAAATGCTGCCGGCACCACAGCCGGCCTCTTCCAATGGACGGACGGAAGATTGGACCGTTTAAAAGCCTTTGCTTCTCAAAAGCAAAAAGCCTGGACAGAAATAGAAACCCAGGTTCAATTTTTCATTCAGGAATACGAGAGTTCCTACAAAACAGGCTTGGACAGCTATTCCCTGACCTATTTCGGTTCTAAATTTGAGGACCTGGCAGACCCGAAAAAAACGGCAGAGGCTTTCTGCGTCAAGTATGAGGCCTGTGAATGGGCCCCGGATAAAGGCTGGGGAACCTCTCCTAATTTAAATGAACAAAACTCCTGCAAAGCAGCAAACGGAATTCGTTATCAGCTGCTCACCGACCGCATTGCCATGGCTGCTTCCATTTATAAGAGTCTAAACAGCAGTATTCACTCCATTGGTAAATTTGCAGGTATGACAAAGGGAGAGATCTATGCCGCGCTGGAACTGCCAAACAGCGCCGCAGGGATGGCCTCTGCCTATAAGAAAAAATGTACGACCATACGGCTCTCTGACGGACATTCTGTCACAGTCCACGCGGCAGTAGCCACCGATTTGAAGGAGATCTGTGATAAGCTCATTGCAGACGGATTCTCCTTATCCCATGGCATTTCAGGCTGGAGCGACAGGGGTTCATCGAATTCCTTCCACAATTTCGGACTGGCCGTAGATATCAATGTGCAGGATAATCCCTGCATCTATTGGAATCTTGCAGCAAACAGAGAAGCCTCCCTGCCGGAAGTGAGAAACGCCGGGCAGAATGCCGGGCAATACCGGGTGGGAGGCGGTCCTGAAAATTATAAGCCGGGCAATCAGCTTTCTCTATCTTCCTACGAAAATAACGTGTTCCGTAGCTATGGCTGGGCCTGGGCTGTCGATTTCCAGCCCAAAAACGGAATACAAAAACTGGATTATATGCATTTTTCCATCGGTGAAGTCTCTTCCCCAGGTTTAAATGCGGGAATTTTTTACTAAACTCATTGAGCGTTCACCAGCTTTGTGATACCTTCACAAACCATACTTTATATGATTCCCATAGGTATGATGAGTTAAGGACGAAACGACGGAATATGGAATATCCTTTCTCATGGACAGGGTCTCTGTTCATAATTAAGACAGAGAAAAGCAAAGGAGGAAAACCAGTGAAGATAATCAAACGAAATGGTACTATGGAGGTATTTGACTTAGAAAAGATTGCTGCAGCCATAAATAAAGCGTTTCATTCCAAGGCTATCATTTTAGACGCAGATGAGAGGGACAAACTGTTGACGGCCATTCAGGCCCAACTGAAAGAAAAAGAGGAGAACGAGGCCATTGGGATCGAAGTCATTCAGGATACCGTAGAGCAGATACTGGCAGAATCCGGATATTTTGATGTGGCAAAGGCTTATATAATATACCGTATGCAGCATCAGAATATCCGAGATGTGGCCTCCAACGTCATTAATTATGCAGATCTGATGAATGGATATCTGGACCGCCTGGACTGGAGGGTAAAAGAAAGTTCTACGGTACAATACACCCTGGGCGGACTGATCCTTTCCAACTCCGGGGCTGTCACTGCAAATTACTGGCTGAATTATATCTATGACCACGAAATCGCAGATGCACACAAAAACTGTATCATTCATCTCCATGATTTAAGCATGCTGAGCGGGTACTGTGCCGGCTGGAGCCTTAAGCAGTTAATAAAAGAAGGGATTAAAGGAGTTTCCGGCCGTATTTCATCTGCCCCGGCCGCCCACCTTTCCACCCTCTGCAACCAGATGGTCAACTTTATCGGAATCATGCAGAACGAATGGGCGGGCGCACAGGCATTCACCAGCTTTGACACATACCTGGCGCCTTTTGTCAGAGCTGACCGGTTAACGTATAAACAGGTCAAACAGGGAATTCAGTCATTTGTATTCGGCGTTAACACACCCAGCCGCTGGGGAAGCCAAAGCCCCTTTTCCAATATTACGCTGGACTGGGTTGTTCCGGACGATTTAAAAGGCCTTTCCGCTATCGTGGGCGGAAAAGAATTGGACTTTACTTACGGCGACTGCCAGGACGAAATGGACATGGTTAACCGTGCCTTTCTGGAAATCATGAACGAAGGCGACGCCGAAGGGCGCGGGTTCCAGTATCCCATTCCAACCTATGCCATCACGAGGAATTTTAATTGGGGCAGTACAGAGAACAACCGCCTGCTGTTTGAAATGACCGCAAAGTATGGAACCCCTTATTTTGCAAATTACGTTAACAGCGATATGGAACCCTCTGATATCCGAAGCATGTGCTGCAGGCTGCGGCTGGACCTACGGGAGCTGCGCAGGCGCAACGGGGGGTTCTTTGGCTCAGGGGAGTCTACCGGCTCCATTGGCGTTGTTACGCTGAACCTGCCGCATATTGCCTATATTTCCAGCAATGAAAAGGAATTCTGGAAGAATCTCGACCACTATATGGACATTGCAGCCAGATCTTTAAGAATAAAGAGAGAGGTCATTACAAAGCTATTGGAGGCCGGCCTGTACCCATATACAAAGGCTTATTTAAGTACCTTTGCCAATCATTTCTCGACCATCGGACTGGTAGGCGGGAATGAAATGTGCTTAAACGCAAAGTGGCTGGGGAAAGATCTGACCCATACCAATTGCCAGGATTTTGTCCGAAGTGTGCTCGAACATATGAGGGGGCGTTTGTCTGACTATCAGGAAACGTATAAGCCTGACCTTTATAATCTGGAAGCAACGCCTGCTGAAAGCACAGCATACCGCTTTGCGCTGCGTGATAGACAGCGTTATCCTGGTATCATTACTGCAAACGATAGAGGAAAGCCATATTATACAAACAGTACCAACCTGCCTGTGGGAGTAACAGATGATCTGTTTCAGGCATTGGACATTCAGGACGTATTACAGCCCCTATACACCTCAGGAACTGTTTTCCACACTTTTCTGGGAGAGAAGCTGCCGTCCTGGGCGTCAGCGGCCAGGCTGGTAAAATCCATCTGTGAAAACTACCATCTGCCCTATATCAGCATCACACCGACTTATTCGGTCTGCAGGCAGCATGGATACCTTGCCGGAGAACACTTCCATTGCCCGGTGTGCGGGGCTGAAGCAGAGGTATACAGCCGCATTACCGGTTACTACCGGCCCGTAAAAAACTGGAATGATGGGAAGGTTCAGGAATACTATGACCGGAAAGCATACCATGCAGGGCAAATAAAAGCCAGATGCCAAACAGTACGGGACATCGAGGAAACTATGCCTTATCAGCGTGTACACAGCAAAGAAAATCTGCTTTTTACTACGGCCGCCTGCCCGAACTGCCAAATGGCTAAGGCTAATTTGAAAAAGGCTGGTATTCCGTTTTACGCTGTAGACGCAGACGCTTTCCCTGGCCTGGTTCAGCATTATAGAATCATGCAGGCGCCTACACTGGTCTGCTCAGATGGAACAAGATATGAGGGAATCGGGAAAATTGCTCTTTATGTGAAAGAACTCTAAAAAATACAGCGTCTGTCCGGTTTATGCCGTTCAGACGCTTTTCCTGTTTTTCCCCCAAAACAAATCCATAATTACGAAAACATAGAAATTGAGAAATGAGATAGGAGAGTACTGATATGATGAAATTCAAAAGAATATGCTGTCTGGTTTGGGTATTTGTTTGCATTAATACCTTGTGTGCTTATGCGGAACCTGTTCAGGTATCCTTTGACGCACAGTCCACAGACTACCACGAGAGCCTTGAAGTATATCTCTCAAATGAAAACAGCTATTATTGCTTTAAGCTGGGGCCGGATAATGCATATGACCTTTCGCTGGAAGTAAAGGAGGGTACTTATACGGTTCATGCCTTTTCCATAGGAGATGCGAACCGTTACTACAGTTATAGAATCAACCCTGAGAAACTGACTGTGAAACAAGGAGAAAGCAATCAGGTCATGGTGTGGCTGCTGGAGCAAGAATCAGAAGCGGAAGATAACAGCCTTCCGCCGGACACGACGGAGCCTGCTTTGGAACCGGCAGTTTATGATTTCACAGATGGGGATACCGCCTGTGGGACATTGGAAGTTGAGTGTTCCTACATTTCCGGAGCTAAATCGGTGGTTTATCTTCTCTGCGATGAGAACGGGAATGAATACCCTATATCACTAAATGCTGATAACATGTATTCCGCTATTGCCCTGCTGCCATATGGCACTTACCATGAAACCGGGCGGCCAACAATCACCTTTTTCGAGGACTGTGAAGTGTCAAAGGACTACCGTTATACCTGGATTCATACAGACAGCGGCTATTTTGGAGATTATTTCACATTGAATGCAGACAATTCCACCATCACAACAGATGACCTGGCCGTCGTACTGCATCTGTCTCTTATACACATCTGACGCTGCCGACGAGCGATCTAGTGTAGATC
>URUZ01000003.1 GCA_900551225.1 uncultured Clostridium sp. | reverse complement strand
ATACAGATCCAGCTGGAACAGGCCGGTTATCAGACCGACACCTGCGGCCAGGGAAAGGAAGCCTTCTATTATGCATCCGAATATCCATATGATGTGATCATCCTGGACCGGATGCTGCCTCAGATGGACGGGATCAGCATCCTTCAGGGGCTGCGGCGGATGAACGTATCCACTCCGGTGATCATCACCACCGCCCTGGACGGCGTCAGCGACAGGATCGACGGTCTGGACGCCGGGGCCGACGATTATCTGGTAAAGCCCTACGCCATCGGCGAGCTGCTGGCCAGAATCCGCGCCCTCACCAGAAGGCCTGTGGAGTTCCGCCAAAGCCAGCTCATAACCTGCCGCAGCGTGACCCTGGACAAGGATAAGCGGGAGCTGTCAGGCCCGGGCGGCACTGTGCAGCTGAGCAAACGGGAAGGGGCCCTGATTGAATATTTTCTGCGCAGCCCGGGACAGATCCTGACAAGGGATCTGCTGCTCTCCTACGTATGGGGTCCCAACAGTGACGTGGAGGACGGTAATCTGGACAATTACATCTATTTCCTTAGAAGGCGGCTGAAGTCCATCCACGCCGGAATCCAGATCAAAACGGTTCACGGCCTGGGCTACCGCCTGGAAAGCGGAGGCGTTTCATGATTAAAAATCTTCACAAAAAGCTGGTGGCCCTCTATACGGTCACTACAGGCCTGATTCTCACCATTGTGGTGGCAGGGGTGCTCATTGTCAGCGCGCAGGAATTTAATAAGAAGAACCTGGAAACATTTCAGAACCATCTGTTTAACCTGATATCCCGCATCCAGCTTGGCTCCACCATCAGCTGCACCTGGCTGTCCCAGATGGAATACGATGAGAAGCTGATCATACATATCGAGGACAATGGCATCCCCCTGCTCTACGGCGGCTCCTGGAATCCCCCCACGGACCGCAGCCTGCTGGTACAGAGAGCCAGGGACCGGGCAGCCGCGGAATATATCAATACCACAGGGAGGCCGGTGTCCTCCTCGCTGGTCAAAAGCTCTGTTTTCACAATCGAGGGGGACCACAAGGACAGCTACTACGGATCAGTCATTGTAGTTCCCTCCAGAAACGGTTATCAGAGCCTGATCCTGCTGTCCTACCAGACGCCAAGGGCCTCCGGCATATATCAGCAGGGAATCCTCTACTTTTTCCTGACGCTGCTGGGAATCGCAGCCCTTTTCCTGGTGAGCTGGGTCCTGGTGGGCAAATCCCTAAAGCCCATTGAGGAGAGCCGCCGCAAGCAGAACGAATTCATCGCCTCCGCCTCCCATGAGCTTAGGGCGCCCCTGGCGGTCATCCGCTCCAGCCTCTCCGCCATCAGCGCCGCCCCGCAGAAGCGGGAGACATTTATGAACAATATCGACCGGGAATGTACGAGAATGGCACTTTTGGTAAATGATATGCTGCTTCTGGCCAGCGCGGACACCCAGCACTTTACTGTCAGTGAATCCCTGCTGGACACAGATACGCTGCTGATTGGCATCTATGAGCGGTTTGAACCTCTCTATCAGAAAAAGGGCGTCCGCCTCAAGCTGGAGCTGCCGGAGAATCCGCTGCCCCATATCACCGGCGACGAGGCCCGCATGGAGCAGGTCCTGTCCATCCTCTTAGACAACGCGCTGACCTACACCCCCGCCGGGAAGGAAGTCCGCCTCTCCTGCTCTGCCGGCAAACGCAGCATCAGCCTGAATGTTTCCGACCAGGGCTGCGGCATTGGCGATGAGGCCAAAAAACACGTGTTCGACCGGTTCTACCGGGGGGACAGCTCCCGCACCGACAAGCAGCACTATGGACTGGGCCTGAGCGTTGCCAGGGAGCTGGTGCAGCTTCACGGAGGGACCATCACAGTGTCTGACTCCCAAGAAGGCGGAGCCTGCTTCACAGTGGGGCTTCCCGCGCGTCCTATTGAATCGAGAACAGATTCGCAAAGAGAATAACCACCGGCAGGCTGATCAGGGTCCGCTCCAGGAAGATCACAAACATCTGCCAGAGCTTCAGCGGGAGCTTGGAGGTCAGGATCATGGCGCCTATTTCCGTGATATAGATGACCTGAAGCACAGCCACACAGCCGATGATAAAGCGGGTGTAAAAGGAAGGGATCATGGCACCCACAATCACAGGAAGATACTGGTCCGCAAATCCCAGAATCATGGCAGGGGCGGCCTCCGCCGCATATGGGATGGAGAACAGCTGCAGCAGTATTTTAAAGGGATAGGACATAATATCAAAGAGCATCGTATATTCTGTGAGGATCAGGGCCGCCGTGCCGAAGGCCATCAGGATCGGCGCCGTGTTGGCGATCAGGTCAAATGCCGTTGTGAGGCCCTTGATTAAAAATCCTTTAAAAGACGGCGCGCCCGAGGCTCTCTGCAGGGCCAGCCGGTAGCCCCACTGCAGCCTGCCCACATTTTCCGGCACGGCTTCGGAGGCCTGTCTGCCGCATTCCGGGTTATAGTGGTCGGACATCCTGCTCAGGGGCCAGATGCGGGGCGTTATAAGGGCGCACAGGAAACCGGTGAGGAAGATGGTGAGGTAATACAGCGCAAATACCTGGGATATCTTCAGATACTGGGCTATGGCTGAGCAGAAGCTGATGCTGACCACTGAGAAATTCGTCACAATAACCGCCGCTTCCCGGGCAGTATAGCAGCCCGTCTCATATTGGGAGATGGTCAGATAGGCGCCGCACACCCCGGAGCCGATCCACGATGAGAAGCAGTCGATCAGCGAGCGCCCCGGCACATGGAACAGGGGCCTGGCAATATTTTTCAGGATTGTGCTGACAAAATCCATGATGCCGTAGTCCGTCAGAAGGGGCAGAAACAGCCCTGCCACAAAGAACCACATCCCACAGGTGGGAAGCAGGGAAAACAGGATATTCCCGCCTGTGCCGGGTGAGCAGATGATCCTGGGGCCTATGTCAAACAGCGTCATCACGGCCAAAAGCGCGCCGGCCAGCCGGACCGCCAGCCAGAAGCGCGTTGTGGTAAAGATCCTGCGCCAGGTGGGGCTCTCCTGAATCCAGCGCACAGGGAACAATGCATTCCACAGGGATATGGCAGTCGGGACCGCGATCATGGCAGTCATCATATAGGGCAGAAAGTGTTCCAGTATATCCTGGAAATAATTTACAAATATCCCCACCACGATCATGCTTTCCCCCCGGAACTGGATGGGGATCAGAAAGAGGATTACCCCTATAACCGAAGGAATTATGAATTTCAGCCGGCTCCCCCCATCATCATTTGCAGTACCCCAATTTTGCATAGTAATATGAACCTCCTGTCGGTTGTATTTTAAACGGTGAACGGTGTTTCTTTGCGCACAATCAGCTTAAGCAGAGCATGCGTCTGCATACTCTGCTTCGAATCAGGCAAACGTAATCTGTGTTCCGGTCTTGCCTTCCAGCGCTTCCAGCGCCTTATCCAGGCTGGTGATGATCGCCCTTTTGTGGGGATATGCGCGGACAAATATCATGGCCGCTTCCACTTTCGGCAGCATGCTTCCCGGTGCAAACTGTCCCTGCTCAATATATTCCGCCGCCTCTTTTAATCCAAGCCTGTCTAAATCCTGCTGATCTTTCTTCCCCCAGTTGACCGCAACCTTCTCCACTTCCGTGAGAATCATCAGAATATCGGCCTCAACCTCCTCGGCCAGCAGTTCCGCCGCAAAGTCCTTGTCAATCACGGCAGCCACGCCCTCCAGCGTCCCATCCATATTCTCCACCACGGGTATGCCGCCTCCTCCGCAGGATATGACGATGGAGGAATCCCACAGCTTTTTCACGGCGGAGATCTCCACGATCTTCCTTGGTATGGGGGAGGCCACAACTCTCCGCCACCCTCTCCCGGCGTCCTCCCTCATGGTATAGCCCCGGCCGGCGCTCAACTCTTTGGCCTCCTCCTCTGTGTAGAACACGCCGATGGGCTTCGTGGGGTTCTGAAACGCGGGATCGTTTTTGTCCACGATGACCTGGGTGGCCACGGTCAGCACCGGCGCTCTCATATTCCGCTTGCTCAGGGAATATTTGAGGGACTGCTGTATATGGTAGCCGATGTATCCCTGGGACATGGCCCCGCACACGTCGAAGGGCAGCGCCGGGGTCACTTCCTTTGCGGCCTCGGAGGCAAGCAGAATCCTTCCCACCTGGGGTCCGTTGCCGTGGACAATGGCAATCTCATATCCGCTGCTGCTGATATCCGCAATGTGTTCACAGGTTTCCTTCACAATCTTTAACTGGTTCTCCGCCGTAGGCGCGCTTCCCCTGGACTGCAGCGCATTTCCGCCCAGTGCAATCACAACTTTCTTTTTCATTGTATATTCCTTTGCCAAGATATCTATATTTTTAGTATCTCTGAATATTCTTTGTCACACAGTGGATTCCGCCGCCTCTGATGTTCAGGTCCATAGCCGGAATCGGGATGATCTTCCTGTCCGGGAAAGCGTTCTTTAAGACCTCCAGGGCCTCCTCATCCCGTTTTCTGATGGACGCGGGCCTTCCCTCCTGCCAGTAGGACTGGGCCAGTACCACCCCGTTGCAGATCAGGAAATTGCAGTAGCTCATGGCGGGCTGCATGATGATCTCCCCCTCAGGCATGGGCGAACCGTCGTCCAGCACATTCTCCTCCCCCTCGGAGAACCGTTTGCCCCAGGTCACGTTGGTCCAGTCCTCCGGGGTGGTCGTCACATAGAAGGGTTCCGGTGTGGGGATTCTCAGGATGCGAAGCGGGTTCCCCTCTGCATCCGTCTCGTTCTTAAGCACCTCATAGGCTGCCTCCAGCCGTTCCCTGCTGATTCCGGCAGAACGGAGCCTTCCTGCCTCCTCCTTGCCGACCTCGGCCAGCAGCACGGTGTTCTTGTCCACGAAGCGGCACATCTCGTCAATGTGGCCGTTGGCGGACCCGGAGCGGTATACCGGCTTCCCGTCCACATAGTCCAGGGCATCCAGGGTGGCCGACTCATCATCATAGACGCCCAGGGGCAGCCAGATGATCTTCTTTAAGTTGAACAGGCGCTTAAATTCTGCCTCCACCTGCTCCTTGGTCAGCCCGCTGTTTCTCTTGGCCACCTCCGTGTCCTCAATGGCCATCATCACGCCTGCCCCGTTGAACTCCTTGTCCCCGCCCTCGGTAATGAGGATGGAATGATCAAAGTCCAGGCAGCCCAGTTCTATGGCCATGTGGGGAGCAAACTTGGCGCACAGGGTGGACATCTCACTGTTCTCATCCCCCTCGCCGTACATGTCAAAGCGGAAATTGACCAGACGCATATTCCCATTTCCGTCCTTCATAATATCAGGGCCGTAATCCCTGGACCAGTTCATGATATCCGGGTAGCGGGTGATATGGACGTCGTCCAGGCTGATGCCCCTTGCGGCCAGCGTCTCCGTGCAGGTCTCATAAGTCCCCTTGAACCCGCAGTTCACATACACCTCAACCTGTCCGATCAGGTTCTGAACAATATCCGCGAAAACATTCAGTGTGTACATTCCCTTCACCGGCTCCGCGATCCTGGGCCAGCAGATCACCACTGCCTCCTGTTCTTCAAATTCACCGGCATAGCGGAACCCATCATTATCTTTCATGTTAATACCTCCTCCTCATTATATTACTACAAATCCAAGAATCAAATAAGCTGCAACAGTGATTGCCCCCGCTATCAGTACATAGGGCCTGGTGGTGCTCATCACATCCACCGGGTTGGAGTGGATCTCCTCCGCGATCAGCATGATCAGGGCGCCTCTGGGGCTTAAGACAGAACCGATTGCCGCGGCCGAGAACAGGGTCCCCGCCAGCACAAAGGGGCTGATTCCAAGTCCTGCGGTAACAGGCAGGCAGGCCGCCAGGAACATGGACGTGGTGGGCCAGAACATGCCTGTCAAGGTGCCGATCAGGGTCGCAGCCACGAAGAAGAACGCCAGCACCGCTCCCGGCATCAGGATCGAGGCCACCGCCTGGACCAGCTCCGGGAATCCGATCTGCTTCATAATAGCGGTCATCTCATACCCCAGCATCAGATAGGCGGTGGGTTTTAACATTGCGTTCATCCCGCTGTAGAACGCGCCCATGTAGTCGTCGAATCCCATCACTCTCCTGGCCAGATACCACACCAGCATGAACACCATTGTGATGATAATGGCAATGACCAGATCGCCCCCGTTAAAGGCGGCGCAGACCGCCAGAACCGCCAGGGGCACCAGGAAATCCGCCACGGAAGCCGTTCGTCTGCCGGCAGCCGTCTCTTCTTTTCCTGTCGCAGCCCCATCTTCCCCGTAGACCGAGAAATCGTAGGTATTTTCCTTCACCTTCCGGTTCGCCTTCCTGATACTCCCCAGCGCAGGCAGTACGCCCAGCACAAAGAGCACCACAATCACCATCAGGACGATGGGGAAGAACAGGTAGGGAATCACTTTCGTGATATAGTCCATTGTCCCGTTCTGTGAGATCCCGGCCCCCTCGATCAGCTGCACAAAGTACACGGACCAGGTGGTAAAGGGGGTGAGGATCACAAGGGGGATACACAGTACCGTGATCAGAAAGCCCATGGTCTCCACCGGAATCCTGTTCCGTTTCCCGATGCGCTTGCAGTAAGATCCCAGCACTACGCCCTTCAAAAACTCGTCCGCATAAATGGCGATACCCATGATCAGCACGGAAAACAGCGTCTTTTTCTCATTGTCGGCGAATTTCTCCACCCATCTGCAGAACTTGTCGGTGGCCTTGGCCGCGTCTATGATCTCGGTGAACATACCGATGATCAGCGTAAATACGATCACCCAGACATTGGTGGCGTCCGTCATCACGTCGCTCAGAAAGCTGTAGAACAGCGCCGCCAGATTCCAGGTCTGATGTTCAAAGGCATAGATGACCAGCGCTGAAAATATTCCCAGCAGGCATGATTCGAACGCCTTCTTCGTCTTTACAACCGCCAGAAATGCGATTGCAACCGGAATTAAACTCAATAGATACATTTCCCCGCCCCTCTCTTAAAGCCTTTCATCGTCCCCCAGGACCGCGTACATAACCGCCTTGATGGTGTGCTGCCTGTTCTCCGCTTCCCTGAATATGTACTCCGCGTTCTCCTCAAACACCTCGTCCGTCACTTCCAGGCCCTTGGCAAGGAATTCCTTCAGCTCCGGATCTGCCACGAAGTCCAGCAGCTCCTGGCCGCCCCTGTGGTCGCAGTTGTGTGTGGCCGGAAGCATGTGCAGTACAATGGCGCCGGGATTCTGGGTTTTCTCCATCAGCTCCCTGTTCACCTGGTATTTTTTGTATTTTGCAATGCCGGGAAGCCAGGTCACCGTCTTGTTTGTAAAAAATCCCCAGTTTTCCGTGGATACCACATCCACACCCTTGATTGCTTCAACATCCTCGGTCTCCTGGAAGGTGCACTGGGGGTTGTATTTCTGATACAGCTCCATGATAAAGCGCTTCTGCTCCTCAGGCATTGCCCCGGACCATCCATCCACGGATGTGCCCTTTGGAACCTCCCCGTAGAACTTCTCCTGCTCCTCGGGCGTAAGCAGGGCAACCGCCTCGTCCAACGTCATAAAGGAGGTGATGTACTTAAAGTTCATTCCCAGCATAGCACAGATTACGGCATATGAATATGCACAGCAGGCTCCGCCCCGTCCGATATAGCAGAATGTCCTGCCCTTGTAGCCCTCGCGGCCCCAGACCTCATCCAGCGTCATGAAATCGGCCAGCATCTGTGTGGGATGCTCATGCTTGGTGTATCCGTTGATAATCGGGATCGTTGACTCTGCGGCCATCTTCTGAAGCAGCTGGTGGCTGGTGCCCCTGTACGCAATCACATCGTACATTCCTGAGAATACCCTCATGGAGTCCTTGATGGTCTCCTTGGACCCAAAATGGGAGTTGGATAAATAGGTGGTCCCCATCCCCAGGTCGCAGCCGGAAGTCTCAAATGAACATCTGGTCCTGGTGGACTCCATCTCAAACAGCATCAGCAGGTTCTGCCCCACATTCTTCCTCTGATCCACCCGGTCCTTCTTCTCCTTCTTTAAGGCATGTGACAGATCCAGCAGATAGCGGATCTCCTCCGGTGTAAAGTCCTCCAATGCCAGAAAATGTCTCCCTTTTAATGTCCCCTTCAATGTTCCTTCCATTTTAATTGCTCCTCCTTATTTTGTTTGTATCGTTATTTGTATCATACATACATGTTTGTATGTTTTGGGCATGCGATGCCTTATAACAGACTCTTCAAAATCATATCCACCTTGGCCTCAATGTTCTCTTTGGTCAGCTGTGCTTCTTCCCCGGTGTTGTAGTGTACCACCATATAGCTGTCAAATCCCAGCAGATAGGTGAAAATAAAGATCGTTGCTTCCCGCGCATCTAAAGATTCACGGAATTCATGGTTGTCGATGCCCCGCTTAATCTCCTTCTCAATCATGCTGATGAACAGGTCGTCCAGCTTCCTCTGGCGCTCCACCACATCTGTGATCTCGGTGCTGATCTCCACTTTATAGCGGATAATGATCATGTAGGGGCTGGGGTTGCTCTTCTTGGTAATGTCCCTGAT
Organism: uncultured Clostridium sp.; assembly: GCA_900551225.1. Taxonomy (GTDB): domain Bacteria; phylum Bacillota; class Clostridia; order Lachnospirales; family Lachnospiraceae; genus Enterocloster. The sequence goes on along the minus strand of URUZ01000003.1, from coordinate 24,210 downwards.
CAGCAGATTTCTGATGGTCTCATAGGCCGAATCAAAAACCTCATACCGGTCATATATATCCAGATAAAACCGCTCGTACCGGTTGACGATCTCATCCAGAATATCCTTCTTGCACTGGAAATTCCAATAAAATGCCCCTCTGGTAAGCCCCACCCTTCTGGTGATATCCTCCAGCGTTGTCTTTGAATAACCCTTTTCAATAAAATTCTCAATTGCGGAATTGATAATCAATTCTCTGGTTTCTTTTGAATTGTGCTGTCTTGTCATGTTTCATCCCTGCCTTTATTTAGATATTACTACCATTTGATGAGGATGTCAATTTAAAAATACATTCATGTATGTATTTTTATTTTAGTGAAAAGAAAATGTATGATTGCCATTGAACCTTGCACCGTTCTATGTTATGATTGCCTTATAAGTGGTATGGAAAATATTATAACTCATCTATTTCATTTTGAAAGGAGAAGACAATGAAAAACGCAGTAGTGACAGGGTACATGAGCGGCATGGGGAAGGGAGCCTATGAGGCGCTGAAAAAACAGGGCTACAATGTAATTGGCTGGGACATAACAGGTGAGGAAAAGGTGGATGTGAGAAGCGCCCAGGATGTAGCCGCGGCCGCGGCGCGTATCACAGAGCCCATTGACGCTGTGGTTCTCTCTGCCGGCATCTGGAAGGAAATGCCCCTTCTTGAAACAACGGACCAGGACTGGAACGACCTGATGGACACCAATGCATACGGCATCTTCAACTGCGTCCGCGCCCTGGTACCCCACATGAAGAAAGGCGGCTCCATTGCAGCCATCTCCTCGGCCTCCGGCATGCGCGGCGTCCCCTTTGAAGCGGCATACAGCGCCTCAAAGTTCGCGGTCTGCGGATTCGCCGAAGCAGCGGCCAGGGAACTGGGCCCCCGTGGAATCCGCATCAACGTGGTCTGCCCCTTCTATGTCCGCACGCCCATGACCGACCGGGCTCTGATCGAGAAGGAGGAGCTTACCGGCATCACGGTGGAGGAAAGCTACCGCATGGAAGGCGAACAGGTCCCCTTAGGACGCGTGGCAGAGCCTGAGGACATCGCGGATCTCATCACTTTCCTGGTTTCCGACGCCAGCCGCTATGTGACAGGAGCCATCATCCCCATCTCCGGCGGCACCCACTGCGGGTATGGGCAGGTGCTGTCCTCCTATGATGAGAAGGATGTATAATTACATTTCCCTTGAGCGGTGTTACTCACACACCACGATATTTTTCAGCGTCTCCCTCACGTCGATCATAATCAGCACGCGGCCAGACACGCTGTAACTCTCCCTGAACACCAGCCCGTGCTCAGACACCTCCATGGGCGTGCCTTCCAGACGGTCCTCCTCCGTGACCTGGACCATGAAGGGGGATTCCTCAATCAGCAGGCCGCACTCGTATTCCGGGCTGTGAACCACCAGGATGGCCTGCTGGTCCGATCCGTTGCGGCCCTGGCAGCCCGCCAGGCTGTGCAGGGCCGCCACCGGCAGAATGGCGCCGGACAGGGAGCACACACCCTCATAATACCGGGGAAGCCAGGGCATGGGGGTGATTCTTGGACTGCGCTGTACCTTATCCACATCAGACAGGTCAAAACCATACCAAGCGCCCTGAATCTCAACCCCCAGCACGGTCTGTTCCCTTTCCCGTCCTTCGCTCATATTCCATCCCTCCTCTCCACTATCCTGATCAGATCTTCGATATCCAGCATCATGCAGACGCTTCCGTCTCCCAGTGTGCTGCAGCCTGATATCCCAGTATAGTATTTAAAATGCTGTCCAAAGATGGGCGGCAGCGCCTTCTCCACCAGGCTTCGCTGTTCCCGGACCTGCTCCACTACCAGGCAGGCCTCCTTGGTGGCGCCCTGAATATGGATCATAATGCTGCCGGCTTTCACTCCGGTGCTGTCCGGATTCAGCAGCTTTTCAACAAAAATCACGGGGATACACCGTCCCCCATCTATCCAGTAATTCCTTCCGTTCCGCACCAGCATATTCTGGCTGTCCTTCTGGTATGGAATGAACTGGACCACCTGGTAGGAAGGAAGTGCGAAGCTGTAACTGCCGGACCGCACCAGGATGCTGTTGACAATGGTCAGGGTCAGCGGTAAGTGCAGGAGAAAACGGCTCCCCTTTCCCAGTTCGCTCTTCAGTTCCAAATGGCCGCCGAAGCGCTCCACCATCTGGCGGACAACATCCAGCCCCACGCCGCGCCCCGAGAACTCATTGGCCGTCTCCCTTGTGGAGAAACCGGGAATCAGGCACAGCTCCAGAATCTCGTCATCTGTGTACTCCTCCTCCGGCTTGGCCAGCATATTTTTGATCCTGGCTTTCTCCCTGATCCGGTCCAGATCCATGCCCGCGCCATCGTCCCTGAGATGGATGATGATCTCACCGCCGGTGTTTTCAACCTCAAGCTCCACCTGGCCGGCTCTCGGTTTCCCGGCCTTCACCCGCTCCTCGGGCAGCTCTATTCCGTGATCCACGGAATTGCGGATCATGTGGGTCAGCGGTTCCAGTATGCTGTCCACAATCTTCTTGTCCACCTCCACATCCTGGCCCTTGACAGTGAAGGAGACTTCTTTTCTCTCCTTCTTGCACATATCGCGGACCAGACGCTCTATCTTGGGAACCAGGCCTTTCAGTGAAACCATCCGCAGGGCTATGGACAGGTCTCCCAGCTCCTTAAGGATCTTGTTCACCCGGTGCTCCGTATCGTTCTCCCTGGCACCCGTGATCTGCCTCATTTCATCTTCCAGAGCCGATATGGCGATCATCATTTCTCCTGTCAGATCCTGAAGCTTGTCCAGCTTCTCCACACGCACGCTGATGTACTCTTCCTCCGGATTCTGGACCGCTGCCCCGGGTTCCTGTTCTTTTCCGCGTGAAACACCGCCCTCGGGAAGATCGTCCACCAGGTCACACCCTTCCACGAATATGGCACTGCGAAGCTTCTCCAGCACCTGCTCCGGCTCCTCGGATATGAAGCTGATAAAAAAGCCGTTCTTTTTGATATATCCGATGGTCTCGGAATTCTTCTCCACGTCCTCAGGATATATGGCCAGTTCGCTGCACATGTTTTTAATCTGCCTGGCCGCCATAAATGCCCGGATATTCTCCATCTTGCAGTTCTTTTCGAATCTAAGGCGGACTGCAATCCGCTTCTGTCCCCTCATTTTGGACAGCAGCACGTCAACCATCCCGTTGAGCTTCTCTGTATCCCTGGGCGAATAATCCTCAGAAAGCATGGGCTGCAGCTCACTGCGGACAAAATCAGTGGCCTCGAACAGCAGGTCAAATGTCTCCTGCATGCAGCACTGCAGTTTGCCCGGATCTTCCCTGAACACAGCAAACATGTCCTCCAGACGATGACACAGCCCCGACAGCTCTGAAAGTCCCATCATTGCAGATGAGCTTTTCATTGTGTGCATGATCCTGAAAATTTCATTGATATCTTCTGACGTGAACTTCCCGGATTTCTCCGCCCGGATCAATATGCCGTCCGCCTGTTCCATCAGCTGGTTTGTCTCCAACAGGTATATGTCCAGCATATCCTCCATATCTGCGTCAAAATACCCCATTCTCAATCACACTCCAATCCTGGTGCCGGACTCATAGAATACCACCTTGTTCTTACCTGTGGTTTTTCCCTCATACAGGGCCTTATCCGCATATTGGATATTGCTCCTCAGATCCTCATCCGGCCTGTACTCCTCCAGTCCCATGGTAATGGTGCAGAAAAATGTGATATCGCCGTGGATGAACACAAATTCACTGACCTCCTCCCGCAGCGACTCGCAGAGCTGCAGAGCCTCCTCCTTAGTAACGTCCCGCAGGATCAGCAGGAATTCCTCCCCGCCCCACCGGGTCACCACATGATCATAGAAGATGCCGTCCATGAGGCTGGCAATGCACACAAGAGCTGTGTCGCCGGCCTCATGACCGTAATTATCATTTACTTTTTTGAAATCGTCAATATCCACCATGGCAATCATATTCCTGCGGTTCGGATTCTTCAGCCTGTCCATCATCTTCTCGGCCACATAGCGGCGGTTGTACAATCCTGTCAGCTCATCCCTGTACACCATGGTATTCAGCTTTTCCATATTCGCTTTGAAAGTCGCGTTCATTATCTCCAGCTCATCCCGCCTCTTTTTGGCTTCCAGATGCGCCATAACCCTGGACTTCATCTCCTCCGCCAGAAAAGGCTTCTTGATGTAGTCACAGGCTCCCAGGGAGAAGCCTCTGACCACATCCTCCTCCCTGTCCTTGGAGGTGATGAACACCACGGACACATGCTCCCTGTCCCTGATCTTCTCCATCAGCTCATAACCTTCCATATCCGGTAAAACCACATCCAGCAATATCAGATCCGGTTTCACACTCTCAATCATCTCCAGGGCCGCTGCCCCTGTGTGAGACTGGTATATGAGAATCTCCTCTTTTTTCAAAGCCACTTCAATCTGACGGCATATCAGTAAACTATCATCCACCACCAAAACCGTCTGCCTGCCTGCCATTTTAATACTCCTTCCGTATATCCCGTTAAACTTCAAATTATAATTGTATTGCTCTTTACTGACTTAATCTCCAGCCCACCCGAGGCGGGATCAAACCGGATGGTTCTTCCATAGTTTTTCCCTGTGTCCTCGGCTATGATCCGAATGCCGGCCCGGGCCAGCTCTGTCTTGGCCGCCTTCACATTCCGGGTTCCCACGGACTCTGAAGCCCCGTTCTCCGGGAACATTCTGGCGCCTCCCGCGATCTTGGCTACCATGCCCTTCTGGGATGCTCCTGCCTTTACCATATCATCGATCAGACGCTGTATCCCGCTGTCCGCGAACTTATATGGATTCTTCTGTTGCTGGGAAGTAAACTGGCAGGGAAGCAGCACATGAACCAGCCCTGCAATCCCCGAGCCCCTGTCATAAAGGCAGATTCCCACACAGGACCCCAGCGCATAGGACACCAGCAGATTGGGCTTTACAGCCACTTTTCCCTCCCCGATTCCAACCTGAATCAGATCAGCCCTCATAAGGTTCACCCAGAACCTCGAATATTCGCTTCAGGGACTCCATCTCCGGCAAAAACAGGATATGGCTCACCACAGCCAGATCTCCGAGATCATATTTGTTCTCGATAAACAGCAGTTCATCGCTCAAATTGGCAAAGTGGATCATGGGCACGCTCAGTATGGAACCCACCATATCGCTGCACATATCAGGCACCGACACATGGACAGCCAGATCCATCATCTTAGCCATGGCATTTAAGTAAGAGCAGCACATGATATTGCCGATCTCACAGATTGCAGACCGCTCCATTGCGTCCAGCTCAGTGATGTCCCCCGTCTCCTGGCCCAGCAGCAGCTCGATCATCTTTCTGGTAAATGCCTCACTTAGAAGGAACATGAACATTCCATTTAAGTCCCCGGATATGTCAAGGAGAATTCCCACCTGCACATCTTCTATGTCCCCCAGCAGCTCCGGCACTTCGTTATACCCCATAATCCGTATCTTCGGAAGCTGGATATCAACCTGCTGGCCGATCATTGCTGCCAGGGAGGACACCGCGTTCCCGGTACCGATATTGCCGATTTCCATCAATATATCTCTGGCATTTTCGTTCAATTCCGAATAATTATTCATATAACCCCTCCGGCCCTCTATTCATTAATCTTTGATAAAGCCTTCACAATATGCTCGGGCAGGAATGGTTTAACAATAAATTCTGCCGCCCCCAGTTCCATGGCCTCCATGATCATGGATTCCTGCCCAATGGCTGAGCACATTACCACACTGGAGTCCGGATGTTTTTCCTTCAGTATCCTGAGAACCTCAATCCCGTTCATCTCCGGCATGGAGATATCCAGAAACACCAGATCCGGTTTCTGCTCCTCATAGAGGGCCAGTCCGTCTCTTCCACGGCCAGCCTCAAATATCTCGTAATCTCCGGCGCCTGAAATGATCCTCTTAAGCATTGTCCGCATAAACAATGCGTCATCTACAATTAAAACCTTATGCTTCAGACTCATAACAATTCAAACTCCTCCACTAATTTTTTCAACAGCTGTGCCTGGGCTGCCAGTTCTTCGCTTGCAGCCGCGCTCTCCTCCGACGTTGCTGAATTCCCCTGTACGATATCCGAAATCATCTCAATGGACTGCCGGATCTGGATAATGAAATCCGCCTGGCTCACAGACGCGTCGGATATCCTGTCAACCATGACCGTCACTTCCTGGGCGCCCGCCTTGATATTCTTCAGGGATTCAGCCGCCCGCTCCACCGCCAGGGTACCGCCATCCACCTTGGTTGTTGTCTGCTGGGCAAGATGGGCCATCATTTTCGCCGCCTCAGAGGCCTTGTAGGCCAGATGTCTCACCTCATCCGCAACAACGGAAAATCCTCTTCCCGCTTCTCCCGCTCTGGCCGCCTCCACGGAAGCGTTCAGTGCCAGAATATTGGTCTGGAACGCAATGTCCTCAATCTCCTTCACAATCCCTGTAATGGCTCTGGAATTCTCCTTGATCTCCATAATAGCACTGGTCATGTTCTCCATCTGGGCGCTGCCCTCCGCCACCATCACACTGACCTGGTCCGCCCTTCGGCTGGCATTGACCGCATCCTCCGCGTTGTTTTTGACGCTGTCGGATATCTCATTGATATTGGCTGCCAGTTCCTCCATGGATCCCGCCTGCTCCACTGCTCCCTGGGAGAGCATCTGTGCGCCGTTGGCCACCTGCTCAGCCCCGCCGGCTACCTGGTCCGCGCTGTTGCTGATCTGGGTGAGGGCCTGGTTCAGCATAACAGTTATGTCATTCATGGAATTTTTGATTGCAGCAAAATCACCTTTATAGTCCACTGTGGTGCGGTAATTTAATTTCCCTGAGCCGATGGCCTGCATTCCCCTTTCAATATCAGAGATGTAGAGCTTCATGGAACGCAGCGTTTCTCTCACACTGTCTGCCAGGTTCCCCAGTTCATCCCGGGAAAAATAGGGCACCTGGGCATCCAGCGCTCCAGCTGCCAGCTGTCTGGCCGCCTTCTGGACCGCCTCCACAGGCCTGGTGATGCTCTTTGTGATAATGTACCACATGATTGTGGAGATGCTCAGGATCACGGCCGCCAGCGCCACAATGATCAGGATCATATTCTCCCTGGTCTGGTGTCCCTTATCCAAATACTGCTGGGCTCTCTCCACCGACTCTTTTTCGATTTCAATGAGACACTGCCTGGCCATCCTTGCATTTTTTTCATATTCAGGTCCGTACAGCTCTAATACCTTCTCCTCATGTCCCTGCTCCAGGGCTTCATATACCTGAGCCCACACCGGCTCCATCTTGTTCAGATATTCATCCAGTTGCTGAACCTTGGAGGTATTGGGATGATTCTCTCTCAGCACCTCTCTTCCGTTGTCCACCATAGCATGAAAGTCCTGAATCGTACTCAGGTAGGTCTCCTTGTCCTCATCTCTGCTCATGGCCATAAAAAGGGAATTTCGTCCAACACCCTGGATTCCTGCACGCATATTAAGGGTTGCATTGTTATTTTGAAATGGTGTATCGTAAAAATCATCCAGTGTATTGGCTACCTTGCCGATGCTGGACAGCGCCACAAGCACTGTGACAACATAAAGCAGCATGATAATTCCAAAAGAAAGGAATAGCTTCCCTCCCACTTTCATGTCTCTTATCTTCCTGTATTTCATGGTGATCTCCTTATCACAAACTTCATATGGTATATTTAAATCGGTTCGCTGTTTCTATCTCAAGGCTTCCATCGCTCATATGAAAATAAACCGTCCTGCCATAATTTTCTCCGGTATCCTCCGCAAGAATGGGGATTCCCAGCTCCTGCAGCTTGCTTCTGGCCTGCTCCACATTGCGTCTTCCAATATCTTCCTGATTGCCTGTCATAAAACTGAAGATCCTGGCCCCGCCGGCCAGTTTCCCACTGATATTCCCTGCCTCAGCCCCATATTCCAGCATTCCGGAATAGAGGGCCTCAATTGCTTCCCCCACGCTGCTGATCCTGTTCTGCCTTCCCTGAGGCAGACCGTTGCCTTCCGGCAGAATTGCATGTACCATACCGCCGATCCGGTGTTTCTCATCGTACATGCATATACTGAGGCTGGAGCCCAGAGCCAGCGCCGTCAGCACGGTATTGCCCTCTGATATCTCCATCCCGTTTGGTTTAATCACTCTCTGGCACATATCTCATCCTCCAGCGCTTCTAAAAATCCTGGTATTGAATGTTCATGAAGCATCATCAGCATGCAGCTGCCCAGACCTTCTTCCTCAGTGCCAAAGCTGCTGCCGGTACAGAATACAAGGCGGTCCGCATTGATCGCCCTGCCTGCCACCTCACTGATCATGGCGCCCACCATATCCGTGGAGGCGGCGGAACATCCTGCCTTTATATGCCACGATGTGTAGGCGGACAGTGAGGCTAAGTAGGAGGACGCCATAATATTGGCCGTCTCCCGTATCATATCCAGCATCTCATCGCCATGGTTCTCCCAGTCAGGATCACATTCAAAGGTCCTGTTCAAAATCACATCCGCCATGGCGGGCTGATAGATTAACAGGACCGCCCCTTCAATATCACCCTCAAAAGGGACTGTCACACCCGCCACATATTCGTCAGCTTGGCTGAACCAGTCCGTCATATCCCCATAATCTTCCAGTTCGTTGGAATAAGACACGGAATAGCGCACTTCCTTCCCAATCAGATGAGATAAAGAGGTCATGCAGCTGCCGACTCCAATATTACATATCTCCCTCAATACATCTCTGGTCTGTATTTCCACTAACTCGGTCCCCGCTTTCTGCCTGATTAAACTAGGTATGCCTTCACCAGGCACAGCAGTTCCTCCGGCCTGAAAGGTTTGATAATAAAATCCTGGGCACCCTTGAGTATTGCCTGGGCGATGATCGCCTCCTGCCCGATGGCAGAACACATAATCACCTTGGCATTCTCGTCTGCCGCCAGCACATCCTCCAGCGCCTCCAGCCCGGTCCGGCCCGGCAGCGTAATATCCAGCAGCACCAGATTCGGCCTGCACTCCCTGTACTTATCCAGAACCTCCTGGCCGTTTTCCACTTCCACAATATTCTGATATCCGCCCTCTGCCAGCGCCTTCTTAATGAGACGCCTCATAAACGCAGCATCATCTACAACCATAATTAATGGTTCCATTTCCGATTCCTCCATTCTATTTATCTTTAGCCTGCATCCGCCGGCTGAACATCTCCAATTCCCCGGCCATTTGTTCCAAGGGCAGCTCCTTCACAATGCCGCCCCGCCGTCTGGCCTCATAGGGCATACTGTATATGTCGCTTGTCTCCTGGTTCTGACCTACTGTGTATGCCCCCATCTGCCGCATCTTCAAAATGCCGTCCGCCCCGTCCGCTCCCATGCCGGTCAGAATGATTCCCATGGCCCGGCGGCCCACGCAGTCTGCAATGGATTCAAAAAGCCGGTCAATTGAGGGAAAGAAATCATAGCCGTCCCTGTTCGTCTGCAGGTGCAGCACATATTCCCCCTCCCGCCCCGCCACTGTCAGATGACGGTTCTCAGGCGCCAGGTAAACCGTCCCGTCGCACACCACTTCCCCGGCTGAGGCCGTCTTTACCTGCATCCTGCATTTGGGGTTCAGGTACTGGGCGAAATTCTCCGTAAACCCTCTGCTCATATGCTGGACCATGAGAATTCCGCAGGTGTCCTCTGAGAGGCCGGACAGCACACTGAGCAGCGCTTTCGGACCGCCGGTGGATGCTCCCAGCCCCACCAAGCAGCGGCTGGGCCTGCGTTCGCGGCCTTTAATTCTCTGAACGCCGCTGCCATAACAGCTCTTGATCTTCACCAGCAGTTCCTTCTCAAAGAGCTCCTTATTACGCCCCTGCTGCCGGGTATACTGGATCACGCTGCAGCCCGGCAGGCCTTTTAACTGCCTGCACCCGTCCCTCCCGCCGACAATGCAGATCACAGGTATTCCTCTCTTCACAATAGAATGCACCAGAGAACACCGGCCTTCCGGCAGCTTGGGGTTCTCCCATGCCAGAAGCACTGCATCCAGATCCCCGGGACCGTCCTTCCCCAGTGCGGCTGCGCTGTCCGTAAAGATGGTAATCCAATTTTCCCTTCTCAGGATACCGAGAATCTCCCACTCCATGGCCGGCGTATCCGCCGTTACCGTCACTTTGATATTTTTCATCATTTATTCCCTTGTTTTCTGTAGATGGCAGGGCATACATATTCAAACAGGTCATGCTTCCGGTAAAGCAGCTCCGTATGTCCTACAAACAGGTATCCTCCTGGTTTCAGGCAGCCATACAGCTTCTCCAGCAGCTTCCACCTGGAATCCTCATCAAAATAGATCATCACATTCCGGCACAGGATCAGATCGTACTGCAGCTGGCCCCCAAAGGGCTTCAGCAGGTTCATCTTATAGAAATTAACACAGTTCCTGGCCTCAGGCAGGATCTGGAAACACTCCTTCTGCGTATCGATGGACAGATACTCCCTCTGCCACGCCGCAGGTATGGCGCTCAGCTCACTTAAGGGGTACCGGGCCTCCTCGGCCTTGCGGAGCACGGTCTCGGAAATGTCGGTGCCCGTGATCCTGAATTCCGGCAGAAAACCGCCCTTTTTTCTGTAATCGCACAGCAGCATGGACATGGTGTAACATTCTTCCCCGCTGGAACAGCCTGCGCACAGGACTCGGAACGAGCTGCACTGCTCTTCCTGCAGGCCCGGAAGAATCTGCTTTCTCAGATACTCGAAATGCTTGTCCTCCCGCAAAAAATATGTATAGTTGGTAGTCAGCCGGTTCAGGACCTGGGCCTCTGTCCTTCCGGTTTTATCAGCCTTCATTTTGTTCATAAAGTCAGTGAGAGAATGCAGACCGTTTTTCTGGATATACCGGTTCAGCCGGCACTCAACCAGTATCTTTTTCTTGGAGAGGTCGATCCCATAGATACTGTTGATGTACTGGACAAACCTGGCGAACTCTTCGTCACCGAACCGGATCACCTCAGGAGTCTCCATAATTGCCTCCATCGATCACATCCGCCAGCAGTCCATAGCTCCCGCCGTCCTCCCTGCGAAGCACCACCGCACAGACCGCCATTTCCATCACCGGGCCCGGATAATATACGCCCAACAGCTCACCCTCAAATTCCATGATACCGGCTGCCTGGGAAGGGGCGCCCGGAACTGCTGTTACCTGAGGATTCATCACCAGCTGCCGGATGATCTCCCAGCGGATCTCAAACTCCTGGCCGCCGCTTTTTATGTGCAGCACCCGTTCTCTTTGTTCCAATACGGTCCCCCCCCCCGCCCGCTGCCGTACAGAAGCGGGTCCAGATCTTCTATGGGCTGGGGCCTGCCGTACAAATAGCCCTGAGCCAGATCACAGCCGATCTCTCTCAAAAACTGCTCGCTCTCCAATGTCTCAATCCCCTCGGAAATCACCTGGATATTCAGCTGTTTTGCCATGCGGATCACATTGGCGATGATGATCTTCTCCCGCTCATTCAGCTTCTTCTGGAAGAACTCCTTATCCAGCTTGATAATGTCCACCGGCAGATCCTTAAGCAGGCTCAGCGAGGAATACCCCGTGCCAAAATCATCCATGGACAGGACAAACCCAGCCTCCTTGATCTGCCTGGCTACCTCCATAACAATATCCTGGTTATGAAGGAAGGCGCTCTCGGTGATCTCCAGTTCCAGATCTTCCGGTAAAATGCCGTATTTCTGGCGGATATCCGTCAGCTTAGTCAAAAAGTCCGGCTCTTTGATGTGGATCCTGGAGATGTTGACACCGATGGGAAGGGCTCTCCTCCCCTGGTCCTTCCAGCTGCGCATCAGCCTGCACACCCGCTCGAACACATATAGATCCAGCTCTGTAATAAACCCGTTCTTCTCAAACAGAGGAATGAATTCATCGGGCGGAACCAGCCCCCCGTCCCCCATTTTCCAGCGCACAAGGGCCTCCAGGCCGAATATCTCACGGCTGTTTAAGCTGATCTTGGGCTGGTAGTATACCACGAACTCTTCGTTCTCCACCGCCCCCTTCATCCTGGCGGACAGCTCCCGCTCCTTGATCAGCTTCTGCTCTGCTTCCTTGTTATAGAAGCTGTACACGCTTTTATGATAGTCTTTTAAGGACTTCCTGGCCATGTTGGCGTGATCCACCAGAATGGACATATCGCTGTCCCCATGCTCCACCAGGCACACCCCCACCGTACAGGTGACAGCAGTTCCCAGCTTCTGCTCCGGTATCTGCTCCACACGGCGTATCAGCTGTTTCAGGCGCTGCTGAAGCCCGCCTAGCAGCTGGTATTCCAACAGGAGCACAAACTTATCCGCCTCAATTCTGGCGTAGCACTCGCCCTCAGCGGTGAAATGGTTCAGCAGGCTGCTGATGTCAATCAGCACCTCATTGCCTTTTTCATAGCCATACTGGGCATTGATCATTTTAAAATTCTTTATATCCACGGTTACCACCGCTCTCAGCACCTTGTCATTGCTCAGCAGTTCGCCGCCCTGGGCCAGAAAACGGTTGTAATTCCACGCTGTGGTCAGCAGGTCATAGTCCTTGATAATCTCCAGTGAACGCTTGGCACGCAGCTGCAGCAGGTAACAGGCGATAACCTTACACACCATGGAGCAGGTCATGATCTCCCTCTCTGTCCACAGCCGCTCCCGTTCCTTATCCGCAATCCCGATATAGCCGATGTATTCCCCTGCCTCGAATATTGCGCTCTGCATCATGGATCTGGTACCCCTCAGCTTCTGCCGCTCCGCCATGACAGGATCCAGCTCCTCCATGGCCTCTATATGGCTGCAGACGATCATTCCCCTGCTGTCAAACTGGCTGCTGTATCTTCTGCCCACGATCTCCGGTATGCGCTTTAAGTTGTCGTTCTCCAGGCGTTCTATATTGGATTTCCAGCTGTAGCTCAGGGTGTAGCCGCCTTCGCCGGGGCTGTCTTCCACAATGTACGCCTCCCCTGCTTTAAAATACCGGCACAGCCGCTGAAGACCCGGCTCAATCTCCACTGGGAACTTTCCCTCGGACTGGAAATAGTCCATCATATCGCCTACAAAATCCATGTCAGCATCTTTTCTGGAGATCAGATACGCACCTGGTGCCGGAATCACCCAGCCTGTCTCCTCCCCGCCGAACCGTTCTTCTGCAGGAGCGTAATAATCCTTCCCTTCCATGCGCGCCCGGTACAGACTGCCCTTGGCCCGCTCCACCAGCCTGGAGCTGCTGCGCTCTCCCACACAGGGCGCAATCCCTGCCGCGAATCCGCAGGCCTCCTTAAGGTCTGCCTGATCCAGGCTCTTTCTGAAGAATTCCAGCCTGCTGTCAGCCTCCTTCTGGTTCCTGCAGCCCGGATAGAATACCAGGAAATGTTTCTCGCCTATTCTGGCCGCGATATCCGATTTGCGCAGGGACCGGCGGAGCAGAAAGGCAAAATGTCTCAAAACAGACTGCCGCTTCACCGGATCCACCACAGTTTCAGCTACGGACAGCTCCATCAAGCAGAGAACTGCCCTGTCGTCCGCTTCTCCTCCGTTCAGATAATATTCGATTTTACGGCCTGCCCATTCTCCGGTCCACAGGCCGGTTACGGGATCTGTCTTTCCGCCATGCTCAGTTCTGTTCATGATTCATACCTCTATCTCCAGCAGTACATCCGGATCCACCACATAGGCCCACCGCTTCAAATCCTTTAAATAAGCCACATCCACAATAAAACGGTTCTTCTCGCTTCTCATCTCATTGGGCAGCTCCCTGTGTGAATCCTCCGGGATCGCCATTACCCCCACTGCCTGGCTCACGATCATCCCATAAAGCTGTTCCCTGCTTTTGCCGATGATGACGTGTATCTCTTTCTGTTCCTGCGTACACCCGCTCCATATCCGTCTGAAGGAGACTGCCCGGACTGCCGTATTGTCATATTCGATCCATCCTTCCTTTACCTGACCGGAGGGCAGAATATATCCCACCCGTTCTAAAGGATATAAAAAAAGAAAGGAATCCGATTCAAAACACAAAAAATTGTCTTCCATCCTCTACCTCTCTTTCGCTTTCCATGGGTCTTCGACAAAAAATACCCTTTTATTACTGATTTTACCATTAAAATACTGATAAAGCAATTGTGATATGAGCAAGTCCCAATATTTTCCATGCAAAAACACCTCTGCCTCCCGGAATATCCCATGATCCAGCAGAATTGAGGTGGCCCCCGAAAATATCCGGAGGCCACCTCATCATTAATTAAGAGAACATTTTTTTAAAGTAACAAGCAGCGTTTTCATATCAATCGGTTTCGCCACATGGGCATTCATGCCCGCTGCCAGGGCTGACTGGATATCCTCTGCAAAGGCATTTGCGGTCATTGCGATAATGGGTATTGTTGCAGCATCGGCACGGTCAGCCATGCGTATGGCGCGGGCCGCTTCATAACCGTTCATCACAGGCATTTGTATATCCATTAAAATTGCATTATATGTCCCAGGCACAGACGCCTGGAATGCCTGCACCGCCTGCCTGCCGTCGGTCTTTACAATCGAATCGGCTCCGTACATCTGCAGCAGTTCGCACAGGATCTCCGAATTGATGGCATTATCCTCCGCAACCAGGAAGCAGCAGCCGTCCAGTGCTTTGCCGCCGGGAGTTTCAAGGCACGCCGCTTCCGGCTCCCCTGTATTCGTTTCAAGGGCATGGACAGCTTCGAATTCCAGTTCAACCTGAAATGTGGTGCCCTTCCCCTCCCTGCTGCTGACCGCTATTTCACCTTGCATCAAATCCACAAGGCCTTTTGTAATACTAAGCCCCAGTCCGGTTCCTTCCACATATGCCGTATTTCCGCTGCGGGTAAAGGGTTCAAAAATATAGCTGAGGAAATCCGCCTTCATGCCAATACCCGTATCACTGACAGTGAACCGGTAACGGACATGATTCTCCTGTTCCTTGGGTGGAATTTCCTCCACCTGGAATCCAACTCTGCCTCCCTCCGGTGTGAACTTAATTGCATTTCCTAAAATATTAATCAGTATCTGGTT
This sequence comes from uncultured Clostridium sp., assembly GCA_900551225.1. Classification (GTDB taxonomy): domain Bacteria; phylum Bacillota; class Clostridia; order Lachnospirales; family Lachnospiraceae; genus Enterocloster. The sequence continues at coordinate 9,113 of URUZ01000003.1, read as the reverse complement.
GATTCGCAGTGCATCTCCGTAGAAATTGATATGGCAAAGCTTCTCAGCGTGTACTTCCAGCTCCAGACCGGCAGCTTCGGCCTGGGAGGCCAGCATGGATGTGAGCTGTTCAATTATCTCGGTAAGTACAATATTGGCACAGTTCAGCACAATCTTACCGCGTTCAATTTTGCTCATATCCAATATATCATTGATGAGGCTCAGCAGATGTTTGGAAGAAAATGATATCTTCTCCAAATAATTCTCCAGCCTGTCCCGGTCATCTATATGGGCTACGGCCAGCGCAGTCATGCCCATAATTGCATTCATCGGCGTCCGGATATCATGGCTCATGGAAGAAAGGAAATCACTCTTCGCCAAGTTGGCCTGTTTCGCCTGTATAAGCGCTTCCTCCAGCTCTTCTTTGCGCTGCCGTTCCTCTGCCAGCATATCCGTCACATCCGCCCGCACCATGCAGACCGTCTTGTGTTCACTGTCCCCCCACAGAATGTTAATCTGTTTGTACCGCAGGCCGCTCTCCGTCTGAAATGGCAGAACAAAATCATAGCCGGACGGGTTTTCCGCCAATCGGCCGCACATGGTTTCAAGGCACATCTGTTCTGCGATTTCCCGGCATACCGCATCCGTTAAATTCCAGCCGAACGATCCGGCGATTTGATCTATATGCTCATTATAATCATCTACGGTAAACGGGGACAGATTCTCCAGCACAGTCTCGCGGGTATGTAATGTAAGGTGGCCTGTATCGATATTGATGATGGCCAGCAGCTCAAAGGTATAGGCCACAACATTGAGCAGACCCTGCTGTTCCCGCACGGAATCGGTGATGTCAGCTCTCGCCAGGCAGACACGGTCAAGGCGCAGGTCAATGGCGGAAACCGTCAGCCTCTTGGTGGATATGTCCTCCTTTTCTCCCACAACTGAGTAAGAAAGCGAGTAGGAACCATCCTGCTGCAGCCGCTCTCTCATATAGGCCGGATCCATCATCCTGGAAACCCGCTTCCGGTCGCCTGGCACCCCCTGCTTCTGCAGCATATAGGCCAGCCGCTCCGAATGACATGCCCTGTCAGGGGAAGTATCCTTCTTATCAAGCATTCCGCTGAGAACTGTGCAGCTATCCCGCCGCAGATCCACATCCACCACCAGGTCGCAGCTGACCAGGGACAGCTGGTGCAGAATCCGGTCGGAGATTACCTGCTCCGTAATATCGGTGACAGTCAGCACTCCGGTAATATCTCCAGTATCCGGCGTTGCGACCAGATTTACCTTAAACTGCACATAACGTCCCACCGGTTCTCTGGGCAGTTTGATGAAGCATTTGAGCAGCACCTCGGTTTTACCCGCGGCATATGCCGCCAGCGACGGCGCATTGAGATAGGCATCCATAAACGCCTTTCGCTCCGTCTCATCCACAACGAGATTTCCAATGCCGGTAAAAAACGCCTCCCGGCTATTGCTGAATGTCTTGAGCAGATCGGAGTCCGTATGGTCGATAATCTCCAAAATACGGTTTTGGCTTATGTTGCAATGGCCCACAATCAGGGCATTGGGTCCCGGAACCAGGTAATGCTGCAGAATCATCTCATTGTACTGCTGCCTGATTCTCTCCTGCTCATCCCGTTCCGCCGTCATGTCGTGATAGCTGGCATAGACCCGCTTCTCTCCGCCCTCGCTCTGTATCATAGTCAGGGTGTTCTTCACCCACACATAGTTTCCGTCACCTTTCAACAATCTGTATACAAGGTCAATACGGTCCAGATCATTGGCGGCAAATTCGGCCATACTCCGGCTGAGCCACCCCCGGTCATCAGGATGTACCCCCGTCAGGGCATCTTCCTGGTAGAGCTTCCACGCCTCTTCAAGGGTCATACCAGTCATGATGGCAAACCCATTGGACATAAACTCCGGAATCATGCTTCCATCCTCATTGTAGCGCACCACCGCAACGCCTCCGGGCAGGTTCCTGACCATTGTCTGAAAATACTGCTCCAACCGCTCCATCTCCCTGCGGCTGTGGACTGCCTCTGTAATATCCTTTACATATTCCACATAAGCCGGTATCCCGTTCCAGTCGGTCTCCCTGAAACTGGCGCTGAAGAAACGGTCTGAGCCTTCAATCTTCAACTCATGCTCTTTCCCGTCCGCCAGACATGTTTCCAACACACAGGATTCGCAGGGCGCCGGCCTTCCAAACAGCGCTTCATGGCATTTCTTACCGACCATATCCGTCACTTTCCCAAACAGTTCCCTGGATTCATTGGCATAGAGCAGATCATAGTTGTCCCGGTCGATCACATAGATACCATCCACCATCTCGCCCGCGATCATCTGAAACAGCTGGCGCTCCCCTGAGATTCCCGTAAATACAGCATAGAACCTCACGCTCTCCGCCAGGGGGCCCATCCGTCTGCCATTGAGATGAATCCAGATCAGGTTCCCGTTCTTGTGGTGCATCCGATAGGATATATCCAGCACATCTCCGCTCTCCACAGCAGATTTGACCATGGTCATCACACGTTTGCGGTCTGCCTCATATATAATATCCAGCGCATCCTCACAGATCAGTTCTTCGAATTCCTCCCGCGTATGGCCGGAGAGCGCAAGGACGCCATCGGAATAAAATACAGGGATGAACCGCCCGCCCTCTATCTGGTAGCTGGCAATGCCGCCCGGGATCGAGTTGACCAGATGGTTCAGCTCCGACTGTGTTTCCCTGAGCGCGGAAATGTTGTGGAATACGCATTGCACCAGCGGATAACCATCGTCCTCCCCAACCTGCCTGGCCTGGATATGAACCCAGACAATATGTCCGTCCCGGTGTATCTTGCGGAACTCGAAATCGGCTGCCGTGTTCTCACGGATTGCCTGGCGCAGCTTTTTCACCACCATGGCGGCGTCTTCCGGATAGATCAGTTTTGCAGCATCCTCCTTAATCAGCTCACGATACGCTTCGATGGTATATCCGGACAATTCAGGTACGCCGTCTGAAAAATAGACCGTCTCAAAAATATCCGTGACTTTATAAATCGCAACCCCGCCGGGGATAGCATTGATAATATCCTGCATCTTTTTCTCGGAAGATATGATCTCTTTTTCCAATCGCCGCTGGTCGCTGACATCACTGTACACCCCATATAACAGCTTCGTTCCATCCTGCCGGGGCTTTACGGAACCCACCAATTGAATCCAGCGGTATTCCATCATCCTGTCGTTCCATACACGATAAGTCTGCTGCAGGGTACTGTCGTTGTTCAATGCTTTTGCGACACTTTTTTGCAGCGCATCCAGATCCTCCGGATGGACTCCCAGGTATTCGGTCCGTTCGCTGACCCTCTGAATATGTTCCCCGGAATACCCCATAATCTCGTAAAAAGCCGGGTTATGGAATACCGGAGAAATATGCATTCCATCTGCACGGTAAACACACAGGCCGCAGGGAATACTGCTGAACGTTGCCTGGAGCTCCTCACTGAGCGCCCTGGTCTGGTCCTCTTTTTCCCTCGCTTCTGTAATATCGGTGATATACTCAATATGTGCCTGCCGCCCGGACCAATCAATCAGCTTGCCGCTGAGCTGGTACACGCGATGGTTGACCGGGTGTTTAAACTGGCGGACCATGAGTTTGGTCTGCTGCATCTCGTCCATGGGGCAGAAAGGGCACTGCTGCTTAAAGCCGGCCATTTGATAGCAGGTGAAGCCGTTTTCATATGACGCGGGGAAGATCATCTCCTTTGCCATTCTGTTTACATACAGCAGTTCCTGGTTATCGACCGCACTGACATAGACGGCCACCGGTGCATGATCCAGCATAGCCTCCGCCTGCTCAGCTGTGACTGTTGGGCGCGGATTGTCATGTGCCATATTTATTCACCCCTCTTTATTTTATGAAGTGAGGTTTCCGATTTCATGAAAAGAGACTCGAAATCCTGCTGCGGCATTGGCCTGCCCAAATAATAACCCTGCACATAATTACACCTGACCGCACGTAAATGTTCCAGCTGCTCTAATGTCTCAACGCCTTCCGCCACCACACTCAAATCCATGTATTGGGCAAGTTCCATGATAAAACGCAGGATTCCCTGGCCCACGGGCTTAGCTGTTTCATGTTGGATAAACTGCATATCCAGCTTTAAAATGTCAAGCGGCATCTGATTGAGCATGTTGAGGGAAGAATACCCACTTCCAAAATCGTCCATTTCAATGACAAAACCCAGCTCACGCAGATTGCGGACCATCTCAATAACCTGATCGGGGTTTTCTGTATAGGCGCTCTCCGTAATCTCCAGATGCAGACTCTGTTGATTCAATCCATGTTCACGGACCGTTTTGACCAGTATGTCAGCTAAATCCACCTGATAAACATCCGCGCGGGATACATTTACAGATATTGGAATGTCAGTTATCCCGTTGTCCTGCCACTCTTTTAAGATTTCACAGGACCTGTTCCATACGAATTGGTCCAGCTGCGTAATAAAACCGTTGCGCTCAAAAAGCGGAATAAACTCTGACGGAGGCATAAGACCCCATTTAGGATGATTCCACCGGACCAGCGCTTCTGCGCCAGCCAGACAGCTGTCATCTGCCCTGAATTTGGGCTGGAGATATACAACAAACTGCTCCTCAGCCAAAGCCTTTTCCATATTTTCCGTAATCTCCTGTTCACGGAGCAGGATGCTGCGGAACTTGTCGTCGTACATTGCAAAATGTGTCCCATAACGGCCTTTGATGCTGCGGATAGCCAGGAATGTCCGGTCGCACATCTGCTCCACCGGGATACTATTATCAATAATTGGATAAACTCCCCATTTCATGACAACGCTTTTAATATTAAATGAAGAATTAATCTGCTCCTCGGCATGAACAAAATAGGCATCTGTATAATCCTCTTTGTGCTCCAGCAGGCATGCAAACTGGTCTGCATGAAAGCGGCCGCAGATTCCATTTTCACCCACCAGGTCTTTATACATATCCGATATACTGCAGAGAAGGCGGTTCCCTGCCGGGATGCCAAGAATATCATTAATCAGTTTGAAATTGTCTATATCAGAACAGATGATGTCAAACTTCTGTTCCGGCTGCTGCTGCAGAACCTCCTTCACCCGCTGATAAAAGAATTCCTTGCTGTAAAGGCCGGTAAGCCGGTCATATTGGATCAGGTTAATCATGGCCGCTGTCTCACGCAGATGAATGATGCTGGCTACCCTGTGGAGGATAATCTGCGGCTTGTAGGGCTTAGCCACAAAGTCACTGGCCCCCAGGGACAGCGCAGCCACCTCATCCGCTTCCCCATCACTGGTGGTGGTCACAATAACGGGTATCGAAGCATACTCCGGCTCTGCCTTCATAATTGAGAGGAAGGTGTACCCGTCCATAACAGGCATGGTAATATCCAACAATATAAGTGATATTTTCTCTTTGTAGCATTTAAGCACAGAAAGCGCTTCCTGGCCATTCTCCGCTTCCAGTACAGCATAGTCTGAAGATAGGATTTCAGCCAGCATGGCTCTGTTAATTTCATTGTCTTCCACAATCAGGATTTGTCTTTTAGGCATCATTGATCCCTTCCCCCCTTTGTCCTTGTAATGTCAATCCGCAAAGTCACCTTGATCATCACATCACTATCAAGTGTACCATAAATTTAATTACCGCGCAATCACTGAGGTTCCCAACTGTCATTTCCACAACGCACTGCCATCATAGACTGCCATCGCCGGATCGTAGTATCCTAATCCCTTACATTTATGAACTACATAATCATAGATGTACCGAAATGCTTTGGCAGTCCCAATGGAAAATGCTTCCGGATCACCTGCGCCAAGCCGGTCCAGAGCAGTGACACATTGCTCATGCAGTTCATAGTCCGCCGCAGTCTTTCCCGCTTCAAGCAAGGCGGGAATACTTCTGCCTATCCCCAGATTTCTACGCAGAAGTGTATAAATTGCATTTAGGGAACCATCACCAGTATGCTTTACTATAAGATTCAGAAGGAACGAGGGAGTAAGCATATATAGATACGCTTCATTCCAGAAGTGGTTAATTTCACTCATGGCCTCTTCAATTTCTTCCTGCGTGATGTGTGCGGCAGCATAAGCGGAGACGCCCTCAATCGTCAGGACAAGTAAATCCAAAGTATCCAGATAACGGCGGACATGGCATGCGATTAAGTGGGGCGGTATCTCAATTTTCATCAGATCATGGAGATCCATCATTACAAAGATTCCTTTACCGCGAACCGTTTTTACAACTCCCCACTCCTGCATAATCTGAATTGCCTTGACGGTAGTATCTACGCTCACATGATAGATTTTCTGCAATTCGTTATGGGTGGGGAGTTTATCTCCTGGCTTAAAGCGCCCCATAGCGATAAGGGCCAAAAGATCCATGTACACAGCTGAATATCTCACTTCTTCTCTTAACAGAAGTTTTTCCAGCTGTTCCTTGCCAAGTACGGCTGCGGAGTCCGCAGGGATATCAAACGCAGGCTCACTTCCATATGTGAGCCCGTACATTCCGGACATATCATCGAAATGAACCCTGTTTGTGTCCCCTCCCGCTTCAATAACACTCATCAATTCCTGCAATTGCCCATAAAACCTGGTCCTGATTTCCATGTTATCTTGCAGAGGCATTAACCCTGCAAGCCCAAGACTATCCATTACACGCAGACTTAAATCATTTTCGTTTCGCCTGATAAAAAACCGCTGAAACTGTTTAGTTAACCGCCAGAACTCTGCAGCGTCTTCAATATTCATATTTTCCACGATTTTACGAGGAATTTTGAAGTCCTCTTGTTTACAAAGAGCAATCCCATTCTCAATCACTGGATAACCCAATAAAACCCCTGTTTTCAGCACCTCATCGGTAATCGAGGTATCTACTCTCTCCAGCGCAAGATTTATCATTGGACGCCTCGTATGCTGATGGAAGCTTACAACGGGACGCATTCTTTGTTGCGTTTCAATCATTCCATTTTCCTTTAGCAGGGATAATACGCGGCGAATTGTTTTTCCGGATGTTCCAAATTCCTGACATAAATCATCCCGTGACGGAAGCTTTGTTCCCGCAGGTAAGAGTCCGGATTCAATCCTGTCCTTTAATATTTCATATATTCTTTCATACATCAAGCCATCGTATTTCAAACCCATCTTTGTATCTCCTTAATTATCATCAATGCTGCATGGTGAAATTATACTCTCTCAAAGATTGAATTACAAGTCACAGATACGCCGCAATAAATGCTTGCTTGGCACCACTAAAAATGCCGGTACGACTGGCGGAGGAGTACGATTATTGTACAGAAGCCTTTGGAGGCGCAGTACGCTTCTATGCCGCAGAGTGCCCTTGCTACGGGCCTGGTAGACCTGACGGAGAATGTGTCCAGAATAGGGCTGGATTTGTTACAGAACGGACAGGAGGCCCTTGAGACGTTTGCCGGATCACCGGCTGGGGCCTACAGTATCATCTTCATGGATATTCAAATGCCGGTCATGAACGGATATGAGGCCACCCGCCAGATTCGGGTTAGTGAGCATGAGTGCTATTGATAGGTATATCAAATAAAGAATGTATCACATATCCGCATTTGCCATTGTTTTTAGCTTCGTACATGGCTGCATCCGCTATCCCCATCAACTGTTCAGCTGTTACGCTTCTGGCCTCCTTAAAATCCACCACAACCGCGCCGATCGAGCAGGCCACCAGCAGGCTTTTACTGCTGCCGCGAAGGACAAACCGGCTGTGGTTGGGATCATTGACCCAGTCCAGGCAGGAATCTAAGGCTGCCAGCCTTTCCTGTTCCTCTACAATAGCCAGGAACTCATCGCCGCCCACCCGACCGACAATCCCCCCTGTTTTACGTGCAAGCAGGGACGCGATGAACAGCAGCGCCTGGTCGCCCACGCTATGCCCATAATTCGTATTAAACGCCTTGAAATCGTCCACATCCACAAACAGCACGGCCATAGGCGTACCATCTGACCGGTGACGGTCTATTGCCTCTGAAAGATACGTGCGAATATTTTCAGCATTATACACCTGGGTCAGAGGGTCCTTTTGCGCCATTTCCTGCAGAAGCCGTTCCCGTCTGGCTTTATTTACATTTTCTGTTTCAATAAAAGAGAGCAGACCGTTGATTTCCTCCGACAACGTGCCCAGCTCGTCTTTCCTGACAGTCTCTATACGGAGGGAATAATCCTGATTCTGCTGAATCCCATTGAGTGTATCGGAGATATGGTGGATGGGCTGCACAATACGCCTGGATGCAAACCGTCCCAGCAGCGCCGTCAGTACGGCGCACAACAGCACAAGGAAACCAAGCAGCAGGAATGAAATCTGCCCCCGGCTCAGAAAAAAGTCCATATTCACCGACAGCAGTACATGCCAGTCCGTATACTCTACATTGGAATAATAAGTGATGTAGCCCTTTCCGCCGACCCGGTAAGTAAAGCTTCCCCGCGGGTGTGAAGTAAAGTCAATGGCGTTATATTTATCTTGGTAATCCTTCCGCTCTGCGCTTGTTGTCACAAAGGTTTCACGTTTATCATCCTGTGTACCGGCGCTGATAATGTTCTGGTCTCCATCCAAAAGATAGAAAGTGGCCCCATTCCAGAGCTTTGCCCGCTTACGTATATTATCGTAGAAGTCCAGATTGATTTCAGACAGGATATAGCCCAAGACCCCGTCATTGTCCCTTACTTCCGCAATTGCTATGACTGACTGCACTTTCCGGCCATTCTGCCGGTAGCTCATAGCATTAGTAATGTAAAAAGAATTGCCATTCATCCGGTCAATCAGCGCATTTAATCCCGGATCAGCATGGGCAGCTGAACTTTCATCACTGGAGGCAATCATGTGATTATTGACGTCTACCAGCGCAATACTCTTCAAATATTGAGTAGCCTGTACGCGGGAATAAAGAATATTATCGAGATATTCAAGCATATCATGATCCAATTCCCCGCGCAGAGCGGCCTGTGATACATCCATGCTGCCCAAAATATTCAGATTGTTTCTCTGCTGCTCACAAAAATCGCCCATTTCAGCAAGCTGTGAATTTGCCACGGCTTCAAGACTTTCCTGTACTACTTTTTTCAATTTGGAATTATATGTAAATG
>URUZ01000002.1 GCA_900551225.1 uncultured Clostridium sp. | reverse complement strand
CCTCCCCGCCCGCAGCCACTGACTCTCACGGACGGATGCATCTAACTCCGCCCGCGTACCCATCCGCGCCCCCCACTATATTGATTCCCTTCCCACGCCCTCCAGTACGTATACCTCAATAACCTAACTATTTCAGTATCATCAGCAGCCATCTGAACACCGTCCTGATCACGCGGATACAACTGCTGCCAGAACAGCTGGTACAATTCGTCCATGGATACCTGCTTTTTGAATTTACTTTTCTCATTGCCGATTCCTGAGACAATTTTACTGACATCCGTATCTTCAGTTGTATCATTCTTATAAGACAACAGGTTCTTTTGCAGAAGCTTCTTAAAGCTATACTCCAGCTGTACCCGAAGCTCGTCCATAGCGGGAATAGGCGTCTCCGGCCCCAGCAGCTCCAGCAGCTGTTCCTCATGCTGTAAATACTCCTGGTGCTGCCGCTCCGGCAGAGCCGTCAAATCAAAATACCCCCGCAGCGCAATCATAAAAAGAAATGCCGCATCCCCATACAGCCTTTCATCATCCACGTTTATTGTCAGCCCCTGGATTCCCTGATGTACTCCCCAGTTTCTGGCAAGTTTGAGCACTGTACAGAAGCCCTCCTGCTGCTTTGTCCCTCTAAACTTTTTATACTTCTCCCACTGTTCATCCAAAAGGGCGATCTCTTTCACAAAGCTTACTGCATACTCCTGCTCCCGGAAACCCGCATCCGGTAGCATCCTGCACAGATGATCCAGGATTTGCTTCAGCTCCCCCACACTGTCCTTGCATGGCCTGATCAGCTCCGGCGTCATGTGGTTCATTAGAATCAGACACATTTCAATGGCATTGCGGCGCAGCACATAGTAAGGGGTCTCCAGCTTCTCCCTCCACTGATAAAAAGCCCAGCTCCTGTCCCCGCAGCCCTCGAACGGCTTTGTAAATGCCTCCGGAATAATCAGCCCCAGCTGGTGGAACAGCTTCCGTACATAGTTGTATTTTACGGACATGTTCCCCTGGCTGGCCTGGCTCATTTCCTTCCGGATCTGTTCCAGGCGGGCCAGGAATTCATCTTTTTGAGTCTGCTCATCAAATGGTTCCCACAATTCCCCATTTTCCCATGGAATTCTGTCATTTAATTCCAGTTTGAGCTTACCGGTGTCCTCCAGATAGATCCTTGCCATGGAATCCTCAGCCTTATCATACTGGTCCAGCTCCAAATCGCTGAGTTTTTCATATTTTGACTTAATAACCTTGTCCTCCATAACCAACAGAGGCTCCAACCGCTCATCATCTACATTTGCCGACACAAACGCAATGCGTTCCTGGCTGTAATTGTACCGGAACACCAGCGCCAGGTATAAAAGTATACCTGCGCCGCTGTCCTGATACTGGTCATACAGATCTCTGGTGACGAACTTGGAAAAATACTTCTCGTACACCGTTTCCTCGATTATGGGGAAACGGATGTCCAGCAAAACCCCGTCAAACTGTTTAAAATGATCCGGATGTTCCAGGTATTCCAGAGCCTCGTCCATGGTTTCCTTGATGACCACATCCTTCAGGTTAAAATATTTCATCCAATCCGACTGCAGTTCATCCCGGTCCCCGCTGTCGTCATTAAAATCCTCTACCCACAGAAATCTCATCCCCGTCTCCCCCTTTTATACATCAGACCCCGCCTCAGAATGATCTTTACAGCAAATGCTCCGCTGTCTGTCACTTCCCCTGTAACAGCGTTCTGTATCTCATCCATATTGAGTTTATTTACAATATTTTCCAAACTCTGAAGTCCCTTCCTGGAACCGTGCAGGCTGCCTCCCAAACCGTTGGATACACAGATGGACAGGTCCTGTTCATTGCTCTCTAATGCGGCCCGGCACCAGTCTGCGCCGTGGGTCAGCACATTGGTAAACAGCTCCACGAAGATTTCCATCAGCTGTGATTCCGCAAATGTATTCTCCATCACCGGTATCTCCTGCCAGGTCTGGTCAGCCGTCACCTCCATTTTGAAAATATTCCTGTCAAACCATTCAAAGATACCTTCCGGGGTTCCTGTATTATCAACAAACGCCGCCACATAGGACTGCCGCAGCTGCTCCAGCGAAATGCGCGTCCTCAGACTGTCGCGGCACAGGTTCATCCGCCTGCTGCTGTCCGTATCCTCCATCAGCATTTTAAACAGCACCAGATCCAGGCTCTCTTGCAGCAGCTCCGGAACTCTCCTTCCGCTGGCTGCCCCCACGCAGTAGAATCCCTGGCTGAAAGCCCTGCTCACCTGGTCCTGCCTGTCGGAAAAGGAGTATTGAATCCTCTGCAGGTTCCCCTTTAAGGTTCGCTCACTGTTGTATGCCTTAAACAGCATGTTGGACAGGGGCATATCCTTCTTCCGCAGTTCCTCAGCCACACTTTTCACAGTCTGAGGATAGGAGATGTGCTTCCAGCTGTGAATGTAGAAGTCCATCATCTCCTGGTTGCGGCGTCTTTGCCGCTCCAGTTCCTGCTTTTGTCTGAATATCAGCCTGCGGCTCAGGAAAAACTCCCTGGATGTCTTAACCGGCAGAATCACAGGAATATGGAGAAATGTGTTCCTGCTCAAAATCGATGCCCTCTGGTCAGGAAATGCAAGCTGGGCGGAAAAGGATTCCTTTACCCCGTGGTAACTCTCCGTCATCAGTTCATGGAGTTTATCAAACAGAAATGTAAACTGGAATTCCACTGACTTCTGAAATGCACTGCTGTCCCTGATTGCCGGCAGCATTTTATCTACCAGTTCAATGAATCTCCCGAGGGCCTGCTGCTCATTCTCCACCGCGCCTGCTCCTGCTTCACCAAATATGGCCTGCATCTGCAAAAACTGAAACCTGCTGAGGATCTCGTGATATATTTTTTTCCCGTCCACCTGGTCTGCTTCCAGGCCCATTGTTTTCAATATACTCTTGTAATACTGCAGAATATATGTTACAAGGTATTCCTTCATGGACTTGAATTCAATATATGGCAGTAGGTTGGGATCGTTTGCCAGATCGTCTGTTTCCCGGCGGAAGTTTCCGGCTCCCAGCGCATACTCCTGATATTCCTCCGGCAGCAGATCGAAATATTTCCAGACATCTGTCTCAATTCCGTCGGTATCCTGCTCCTGTGAGATGACCATACAGAACTTAGAGGCCGCCCGCACAAACAGATACATGGCTGCCATGGCTGACTGGGGCCTCAGCTCCAGCGCCCGGGTGAAATAGCTGTAATCCTGGCGTGATATGCCTCTCCACAGGCATTTAAAATACTCTGTCTGATCCTTTGGCCCTTCGTACCATTCTCCCGCCCCTTCCTCAAACCCATCTGTTCCAAGGGGAATATACATGCCCTTTTTAATGTAAAGGTTACAGTACACTGCGAACACAAAGGTAAAGTCCTCCGCCTGCCCCTTCTCCCGGCACTCCCGAAAATAGAGGTTGAGAATCCTTTCCATCTCATCCCTGTCAGCCTTAACCCGGGAGAGCGGAATCTGTGGATTCCCATAGTCCTCCCATGGAAATTGCTGATTGTACACTTTAACCAACGGGAACTCCTCTCCCGTCCTTCTCACAACCGCCTCAAGCACCCCTGCAACTTCAACCATTCTCTCCTTCACAAGAACCCCTCCCCTTATTCACACAAATTACGATCCGACAACGCACAAATCACCCGCGCCGGGCATATCAGACATGCTGCTTTCACAGTAATGCGCCCCCTTCCACCCGACACGAATCCGCACCGGAGGCCTTCTGCTGCCCGGGCGTGCGCCCCGTAAAAACGGGGCGCACATCCATATCCTTATAGGAAAACCGTCCAACGTCCAACACCTCTGCACACCGTCTCATGGCCGCCCCTCCTAATCCCAGAACATACCGGCCACGGTGCCAAGAGCACCGCCGATCTTCGCTCCCAAAGCCGATGTCACAGGACCGCCAAGGGCCCCCACTGCCGCGCCGATGGAACCTCCCACAGAAGCGCCTGTTGCGCCGCCGACCATTGCATTTGCACATTTGTCTCTGAATTCTGCCATTTTCTTACCTCCTGAATTTTAATAGGTTGTTTCCAAAGCTCCATGCTTCGGTGATACAGCGCTGCCGCGTATCATAATTAGCTGCCGGCGCCCCTTTCCATCTTCAGTTGGTTTATCTGTTGGCTTTTTCAGTCAGCTCCGCCTCAGCTCTCAGGTTTCGCAGCCCCGATTCCCAGTTCCTCCTTAAGCCCGCGCACCAGGGCCGCGGAAAAGCTCAGGTCCTTGCCTTTAGCCAGTTCATCCAGCCATTTGGGGATTGTCACCGACTTCTTCACGTATACCTCCTTGACCGCGCTTCGAAAATATGGTAGCCACAGGTGGATATAGACCAGCTGTTCTCCTGCCTCCAGCTCTGTATCATCCCCCTGCCCAGGTGCCGGCAGCCCTTTCTTCTCATCGTCCCGGGCAATCAGCAGCATGGCCAGCGCCTTCTGTGCCTGCTGTACAGCTTCCTGTTTCGTATCCCCAAACACACACAGCTCCGGAAAATCAGGAAATCTGATATAAATCTTATCCTCCCCCTTTTCCCGGTACATTATAGATGGATAAACATAATTTTCACTCATTCTGCTCCTCTCCGGCACTTTTACCTATCTCCAGTATTATCGTTTCAATGCACATTTTAATACGCATTCCGTCTTTATAATACGCATTCTAATATGCATTGAAGCATTTGTCAACACTTTTCTTGTAAATTTTCCACCTTTCCTTGACTATCCCCAATTTTCCCCTATAATAAAACTATCAAATGATTCGTGCTCAATCTGCGGCAGGCAGCCGATGGCCTTATGTACCCGTCAACTGTCCATACGAGAAGGAGATAACCATGAATCATTTTGAAGAAATCGAGATGCTGCTGACCGCCGGCGGCTGGAAGCTGACCCATGTATGCGGTGAGCTCTGCCAGTATCAGAAAGCAGGGTGCCCGGCTATCCTAACCATTCCTAATTGCAGCCCCGCGCCGCTGCCTCCGGCATTTCTGCGGCATCTCGAAAAAGCCACAGGTCTATCCCTTCAGGGATAGTCCCGTGGCTTTTTTTCATGGTGCAGGCTCCTCGGATCTTACTGCCTGACCGCTCTCACTGCCTCCGCCAGCATCGGAACCACTTCGAACAGATCTCCACAGATCCCGTAGTCCGCAATCTCAAAAATAGGAGCTTCCCCATTTTTGTCAACTGCAATGATAAGTTCTGAATCCTGCATACCGGCCTTGTGCTGGATAGCACCGGATATTCCCAGAGAAATATAGATTTTCGGGTGAACTGTTTTGCCGGTCTGGCCGATCTGCCGGTCGCCGTCCAGCCACCCTGAATCAATGACAGCTCTGGAGCCGCCCACTACACCTCCGCCAAAAGCCGCTGCCAGATCCTCTGCCAGGCTGATCCCAAGGTCAACATCCCGGCTGATTCCTCTGCCCACAGACACAATAATCTCTGCCCCCACCAGATCCACCAGCTGTTTTGCCCCTTTCACCACTTCCAGCACTCTGGTCTTTAGCTCTGCCTGATTAAGGCAGGGCATATACGTCTCAATCCTGCAGCGATCTGCCAGCTCCTGGCTGTAATCCGACTTTTTCATCACTCCCGGCCGCACTGTGGACATACAGGGCCTGAAACGCGGGCAAATGATGGTGGCCATCAGATGACCGCCGAAGGCTGGCCGGGTCATCTTCAGATTCTTATCCTCCATGTTAAATTTAATGGAGTCCACATCCAAAGCAGAGGACTGCCTGAGATATTCCCTGTAGCGGCCCATATCAATATCCAGATGGGTACAGTCCGCCGTCAGGCCCGTGTGAAGCCGCGCCGCGCACCGGGGCCCAAGATCTCGGCCAATGTTGGAGGCACCGATCAGCAGAACTTCCGGTTTCATCTCTGACACCACATCACATATCACCTTTGCATATGCATCTGTGGTGTATACCTCCAGAAGCGGATGCTCGCACACAATCACCTTGTCAGCGCCGTATCCTCCCAACTCCCGGGCCATGTCCAGAACACCGTTTCCTAGCAGAAGGGCTGTCAGGCCCGCCCCTCTCTCATCCGCCAGCTTCCTTCCTTCTGAGACCAGCTCAAAGTCTGTATTTACAAGCTTCCCGTCCCTCTGCTCACAGAAAACCCAGATATCCTGGAAGCTGTCTATCTCTGCACTGTTAAATGCCATCATCACTATCCCCTTTCCATCATATGACATGCTTTTCCTGCAGCCGTCCCACCAGTTCCTTCACCGCATCCCGGCCATTTCCGGCCAGCAGCACCCCCGTGCCCTTCTGAGGCGGGGTAAAGGACTTAAAAATGTTGGTGGGAGAACCCTTCAGTCCGATGGTATCAAGGTCAATCAGCGGCTGATCCTTCAGCACCTGAAAGTCCAGTACAGTAACCGGCCGCTCATAGCTCTCCAGAATTCCCCGCACCGTCATATATCTGGGCGTATTCAACTCCTTCACACAGGTGATCAGGCAGGGCGTTTCCACCTCAATTGTCATATACCCGTCCTCCAGAAGCCTTCTCACCCGCACCACGTTCCCGGCCAATTCCAACTGGGACACGTAGGTAATCTGAGGAATATCCAGCTTTTCCGCAATCTGCGGACCCACTTGGGCTGTATCGCCGTCAATGGCCTGACGGCCGCAGAAAACCATATCTTCCTTCCCCAACCCCGAGTGTTCCAAGGCTGCCGCTATAATCTGAGACGTGGCAAATGTATCGGAGCCGCCGAATTCCCTCCCTGAGATCAGAATACCGTCATCTGCTCCCATGGCCATCAGCTCTCGCAGCATCCCCTCTGCAGGAGGCGGCCCCATGGTGATTGCTGTCACGCGGCAACCCGTATTGTCCTTGATGGCCAGGGCCTGTTCCATGGCGCTTAAGTCATCCGGGTTGATAATGGCAGACATGGACCCCCTGTTCAGGGTTCCATCCTCATTTACCGCTACTTTGCCCGAGGTGTCCGGAACCTGTTTTACGCATACAAATATCCTCATTTTATGCTCCCTCCTATTTCAGCAGATTTCCGGAGATTACCATCTGCTGGACCTGGCTGGTCCCCTCATAAAGGGTGGTAATCCTCACATCCCTGTACATGCGCTCCACTTTATAATCCCTGATATAGCCATATCCGCCGTGAATCTGAACCGCCTTGTAGGCCACGCGGTTGGCCATCTCAGAGGCAAACAGCTTGCACATCGAACATTTCACTGCGGCCTCCTTCACGCCTGCGTCCTTGGCAACGGCCGTATTATAGATCATCTCCCGGGCAGCCTCAATCTCTGTGGCCATATCAGCAAGCATACAGCTGACAGCCTGGAATTTTCCGATTGGCTTTCCGAACTGTTTTCTTTCTTTTGCATACCTGATGGACTCCTCCAGGCAGCACTGGGCAATTCCCAGGGACTGGGCTGCCACTCCCAGCCGCCCACCGTCCAAAGTTTTAAGCGCCGTGGAGAAGCCTCTGTCCAGGGGCCCCAGAAGATCGCTTTTGTGAACTCGCACATTTTCCAGGATAATGTCGCTGGTGGGGTAGCCGTTGATTCCCATCTTCAGCTCCGGCTTTCCCACAGAGACACCTGGAAGCTTCATATCCACAATGAACATGGATATCCCCTTACTCCCTTTCAGAGCCGGATTGGTCCTGGCATAGACCACCGCATAGTCTGCAAGAGGCGCGCCGGATATAAAACACTTGCGTCCATTAAGTATAAAATATGTTCCGTCCGCCTCCGCCCGTGTCAACGTTCCTCCTGCATCCGAGCCTGCCCCAGGCTCTGTAAGGGCAAACACGATCTTCTTTTCACCTGACGCCAGAGGCGGTATATACTTTTTCTTCTGTTCCGCTGTCCCGCAGCTCAGCAGCGGACCGCTCCCCAGAGAATTGGGCGTGTTGGCATAAATGGACAGTACGGGGCAGACCCGGGCAAATTCCTCCACCATTAGCACGTAGGCCAGCGTATCGCCTCCCTGGCCCCCAAATTCTATTGGAAGCTTGATGCCCATGAAGCCGTATTTCGCCATTTTATAATGCAGATCCCAGTTAAAGCCGCCTGAACGATCCAGCTCTTCCTGAATCTCCGCAGTAAATTCAGTCTCCGCAAAGTTACGGAAATTCTTCCTCATCAATTTATATTTATCTGCAAGAATCATCTTTTCCTCCCCACATCCTACAGCAGCTCAGACAATGTCTCAATCCTGGTTCTGGCCTGGTCATAGCCTGCCGGCTGCTGGTCAATGTCAATGGACAGCACCGGATACCCCATATCCTTCAGCTCCTTGTTATAGGCAGCATATTCATACTCCTCAGGGTCACAGAATTTCATCATGCAGACGATCAACGCGTCGGCATTCCCATCCTTCAACAGCCTGGCCAGCAGCTCCACCCGCCTGATCTCATCGTCATGGGCCATGGGGTCAATGCGCTCCATCCACTGGCCCGCCAGGCGCAGCAGCCCGTTGTCCCCATCCGGTATATCTGTTCGGTACTGGCGCATCTCCTGAGCCAGATCATCCCCGACCACTGCCATCCTGTGATCTTCCAGTATTTTCAGCAGCTCCTCCGGCTCCGCAGTAATTCCGGTCAGCACCACCCTTTTTCCGTCAAATGCCGCCTCTGCGGTGCCCTCCAGCTGCCCATTTATCTCTTCCATGATCTTAAGGTGCTCAGCTTTGGCCAAAAATAAAGCACTCTTAAATACGCCGTGCCGGACTCTGGGCGTAATGATATCCAGATGCTTAACAGCCAGCCCGGCGAACCGCCTCATCTCCCGGCTGTGCCGGTTGTACAAGTCAATACTGCGGTTTAACGCCTCATCCTGGATCTCCACACCATACACCTCCTGAATCTGGCCTTTGACATGCTCATATTCCTCAACCAGATACTGTACAGCTGCAGTAATTGTCCGGTTCTGTGGATAGGTAAATGGAATACATGCAATGTCCTTCACACCCATCTTAAAGTCCTGAGTGATACAGCGCAGCGTGTCGCACATAGATGGAATCATAACCCCTTTGATTCCTGCATAAACACCCTTTAAAGCTAATTCCATACAGGACTGCATAATGGGACATGCAAAGGGCACCAGATATTTCTTAGCCAGGGAAAACTCCGTCTGAGCTCCCCACAGCCCCATGGGGACGATACCCGCAGCATCTGCCAAAACCTCCGGGGTATAGATCGGAAAGCAGCCGATTACCTGCCTTCCCTCACTCAGATACCGGTTCAGTTGTGATTTGGGATTGCCAGCGATCTCCTGTAACCGGTTTAAATTCTCTTGTAAGTCAGCCATTGCACAATTCCTCCTTATGCTTTCTCATTAGCTCCGCAAATGCTTCCACCCTGGTTTCAAACTGAGCCTCGCTGAAATTCCTGTAGTCTGCCTGGTCCCCGTCAAACGCCATATAAGGCAGATTACCGCAGGCCTCTGAGACCTTCCGCATCAGCTCCTGCTGCTGGCACACCATGACCTTGCAGGCTCGGTTAACATGGTAGATCGTCCCATCAATGCGGAATTTCTTGTTCCACTCCGCCCGGCGCCGCACACTCTCATCCAGAAGAATGTTGTTGGAACTGGTAAAGGAGTAAGCTCTGGCCAGGCTCTCGATGTCGCCCGGCGTATAGTCCAGGGACCATGCCCTGGCATAGGCGGTGGCGCAGACATTGATTCCGTACTTTTTCAGTGTCTTCAGATTGTGAGACAGGTATGGCCAGCATGCGATTCCCTCCCAGAATATGCGGAACTGCTGATCTCCCGGGTATGTAGATGTGCCGTTTTTCACATGCTCCTCAATCTCTGCAATCAGCTGTTTCATCACATCCCCGGTCTCTGTTCTTCCTCTGGTAAACACCATGGGACCCATGTAGTTAAACAAGTCAAATCCGCTTAAAGGACTTGGCTCCTGAGCCAGGTAATCAGCTACCTGCTCCCAGAGATTCCTGTTTGCCGTAGAAATGCGCATAACCTCCGCAAAGCGGCCGGAGTCCCACTTCTTACCCGTGAATTCAGACAGGTCCTGGATCAGCTTCTCAATTTGCGCCCGAATGTAAGCCACCCTGGATTCCGTCACATAGGGCATGTGGTTGTATGTCATGTCAATCATAAAAATGGGGATGCCGTACTTTCTGGATATCAGCTCAAACCATTTGGTGATTTCATTACAGCCGTTGTTGGCCACCAGCAGAAAATCCGGTTTGGCCATGTTGCTGGCAGGGCTGCATTCCAGCATATCCGCGTAGGCGATGTCAATTTTGGCGTAAGAGCACAGATCATTGTTGCAGTCGTGGGCCTCCGCATAGTGGAGAAAGGGCTCCGCCAGCTTTTTAGCTGCAATGGCTGCCCCATGGTTTTCCGGATATACAATCTGCAGTCCCAGAGTCTCAGGAATCTCCTGGGGGAACAGGGATGTTGCCCAGCCAATTTTCTCTCCCCTGGCCTTTGCTTCTATAGTATCTGTGTATGCCTTGTCTAACAACGCACCGGCCATGATCTGGGATTTTGATTTAGGCCTCTTGGATTTTACCGGGGCCGGTGCCTGTGTAATATTCTGTTCATTCATCATTCATCTCTCCTAATTGTGAGCACTTGGCGGCCATATTGGGGGCCGCTTATGTGCATCTATCGTGATCTCTGTAACTGTATATCGTCGTATGCAAACAGTGCTGCTCCCAATGCGCCTGCCATCTGGCAGTCTTCTGGAACCGTTATCAAACAGCCCAGTTCCCGCTCCATAGCTCGGACAATTCCACTGTTTTTGGCTACGCCTCCGCTCATAGCGACTTTGGGTATATACCCCATACGGATGGCAAGCCCGCTTACCTTCTTGGCCACGGATACATGAATACCTGCGATAATGTCCTCGATGCGTTCCCCGCCGGACAGGCGGGATATCACCTCTGATTCCGCGAATACGGCACAGGTACTGCTGATGGATACTGGGTTATCCGACTTCATGGACAACTCCCCCATGTCCTCCACCTTCACATCCAGAACCCTGGCCATCGCTTCCAGGAAACGTCCGGTTCCCGCAGCGCATTTGTCATTCATAATAAAATTGTCCAGACCGCCGCGCTCATCCAGCAGCATGGCCTTAGCGTCCTGCCCTCCAATGTCAATGATGGTACGGATATCGGGCATCAGAAATTTTACCCCTCTTCCGTGACAGCTGACTTCGCTCAACTCCCGGTCCGCCTCAGAAAAATTCATCCGTCCATAGCCTGTGGCAACCACCCGACTGATGTGTTCTGCTTTAACACCCGCATACTCCAGCACATTCCGGTATACTTCCCCCGGTCCCCTGGTGCCGGTCCCCACCGGAACCACCTCCTTCGCCAGAATGCGCAGCCCATCCTCTAAAATCACTGCCTTGGAAGCGGTGGAGCCGATATCAACGCCCATTGTCAGCATGGTTTCTTCCCTCCATTTCCCTATCTGGCTGCTCCGCTCTCCAGCATTTCCTGTATATCCTCCTGGGTATAGCCGGCCTGCTTCAGAACCTGTTCTGTGTCGCGGCCCACATTTCCGGCATGGACAAAAGGCAGCTTATCTATAGAGCCAAATGTCACCGGCGTGCCGGAAAATACGGAGGTTTCCCCACAGGGATAGGTGTATTTCAACAGGAAATCATTGGCCCAGGCCTGCTCATCCGTCAGCACATCCTTAAAATGGGCCAGCTTTTCGTGGGCTATATCATGTTTCTCCATCTTCTCAATCCAGTAACTACTGTCATGCTGGGCAAAGATCTCATCACAGACAGCCACCGCCTCGCCTATGCGCTTGTTGGTCTCAGCAATACAGCAGAACCGGGGATCTGCTGCCAAATCCGGACGATCGAAGATATCGGTACAGATCCTGGGCCACATTTTGTCATACTCGGGCATGGAGAGGTAGATCCACTCATCATCCTTGCAACGGTAGCAGGTTAGCAGAGGACTGTTGCAGTCAAAATGGGTTCTGGGATACTCCCTTCCATACTCAGCACACAGCAGACCGTTGCTTAAGATGAAGATAGCCGCCTGATAAAGGGACACATCCACCTGCTCCCCCTCCCCGGTCTGTCTGGACTTTACCAGCGCCGCGCAGATCCCTGCTGCCAGAGTAATTGCTGTCACGTGGTCGCCGAAGCCTGCCACTGTATTCATCACATTGCCGCCCTTGGAGCTCAAATCAGCCATCAGACCGCTGCGCGAAAAAAATGCTGTGTAATCATATCCTGGCCTGTCCTTTAAGGGGCCCTTAGAGCCATATCCCAGAACCTGGGCATAGACCACATTGGGGCATAGAGCATGTACCTCCTCATATGTCAACCCCATCTTCTGTAATGCTGCAGGCCGGTTATTGGTGACAAACACATCGCACTGTGAGATCAGCTTCAGAACCGCCTCACGCCCCTCCCTTGTCTTCGTATCCAGACATACAAAGGATTTATTGGAGTTCTCCAGATCAAAGCTGGGGCAGCCTTCCTCAAACTGGGGAGTCCTCTGCCCCCTGTATGCGGTACGGTAGGGATCTCCTTTAGGTCCCTCCACTTTGATAACTTCTGCTCCCCAGTCAGCCAGAATCCGGCCGCAAGCTGGGGCTGCGAAATAGGTAGTCAGTTCCACTACTTTAACACCCTCCAAAGGTTTCATTGCATGTTTCTCCTTTCAAGTCTCTAAGGCTTACTGCCAGACCCAGGCGGCGGTCCTGTATTGATCTGGAGTATGCCAGGAATTGTTCTTCACAGCAATTTATTCAGCAAGAAACATGCCAAAAAATAGTGCCAGGTACTCCTTCTCAGGAATACCCCGCACCATTTTTGGGCTAATTTAGTCCATATTTTTTTAGTTTATACTGCAGCGTGCGCCTGGATATGTTCAGGTACTCTGCTGTCCGCTCCCGGTGTCCATGATTAATCTCCAGGGCCCGCCGGATGCGCTCCTTTTCATCGGTTCCAGGGTCCTCCTCCCTTTGGAATCCATTCTCGCTGAACATGCTCTGGGGAATTTCATTGATTGTAATGGTGGAAGCCGTGCTCATAATGACCATCCGTTCCACTATATTTTTAAGCTCCCTCACATTTCCCGGCCAGCTGTAGGACTCAAAGGTTCTGTATACCCGTTTGGCAAACTTCTTTTTCAGGGAATACCGGCTGCAGAATTTCTGGAGGAAAAAGTCTGTCAGTTCTGCAATATCCTCCTTGCGCTCCCGCAGGGGCGGTATGGTAAATGGGATCGCATTCAGCCTGTAGTACAGATCGGCCCGGAAGGTCCTCTCCTCCACGCACTCCACTAGGCTGCGGTTGGTTGCCGCAATCAGGCGGAAATCAACACTGACGGGCTTAGTGGACCCAATCCTGGTAATCTTTCTGCTCTCCAGCACCCGCAGAAGCTTGGCCTGAAGCCCCATGGACATGGAGTTGATCTCGTCCAGGAACAGGGTTCCCTTGTCTGCCGCCTCAATCAGCCCCTCCTTGCCCGTATTCAACGCCCCGGTGAATGCGCCCTTTGCATACCCGAACAGCTCTGATTCCAGCAGGGACTCCGGCATGGATGCGCAGTTGATCTCGATCATAGGCCCCTCCTTATAAGGGCTGTTTTCATGAATATAATGGGCAAATACCTCTTTGCCTGTGCCCGACTCTCCCTGTAATAGAATCACGCTGGCAACGGCGGAAGCCCGCCCCACCTCCTCTGTCAGGCGCTTCATGGTATCGCTGTGATAAATCAGCTCATATTTTCTATTTTCCACCTTGATCTTGGGCGCAGTATTCTGGTTCCGCTCCTTCAGCGCCAGGTCATACCGATCCTTCAACCGCCCTACCTCCATCCGGTCAGCTACCACAAATTTCACTTTGCCGTTGCTGTCAAAAATGGGGGTTGCCGTTACAATAAATTCACCCAGATGTCCGCTCTCTGTGTAGGAACACTGAAGGTGGGTCACCTTTTTCTTCAACCGGAATACCTCGGAACAGACCGGCGCATTCAGAATTCCAAGATTTTTAAAATCATACACAGACTTTCCGTCGTAGAACTTCCTTGGACGGCCGCTGCACTTTAGCACGTAGCGGTTCACCCATAGGAACTTTCCGTTCTCATCAAATATACTGATCCCCCAGTCCAAACTATCCAACAGCGTAAACAGGTCCGGAAGCAGCAGTTCGTTTTCTACCATAGGATCATCCCCATTCCAATCATGTATGCACTCTGTTATTTCTTTTCCTACTGCCTTATTATAATATTGTTAGTGATAAATGTCAAAACATTAGCAAAATATGAGCTTTAAGCAAATAAACTATCCAAAATCTTAACTTAAACAAGTGATTTTGCACTTATTCTGCACTTTTTTTGATTTAAGTTGTACTTTTGCACACCGAATAATATAATTTGCACATACAGTTGTGCAAATCCCAGCTATTTTATTCCCTTTGAAACCCTGATATTTGCACAAAGAGCAGTTATATTGGTAAATTTTTAATTGGCATTGAACTTGCTCATTAATACAGCAGGCGGCGGCCGGTTGATATCGTCAATTATTTAACAAACGAAAATGGAGAGGAATTTTGATATGAAAAAATATAAACCTTACCAAATTGTTGTCATTGCAGCTGGACTGCTGATGTGCTTCTTCGGACGTTTTGTTCCGCTTTCACCAACGCTTGGAGCCTCTGGAACCCAGACCCTGTTTATCATGGCAGGTGGGCTTTTGATGTGGCTTCTGGTAGGTGTTGACTGGACCAGCATGACGGTAATTCTGGCCTTGGCCCTGATTCCAGAGCTGGGCATGAATAAGGCGGCAGCCGGAACCCTGGGTAACAGTACCGTGTTCTACCTGCTGCTCTGCTTTATGCTGGCCAGAAGCCTCCAGATTACCGGAGTGGCCCACCGCCTGGCCGTATGGTTCCTCACCAGCAGCTTCAGCAGAAAAGGGGCCTGGTGTACAATCGCCATGATTTTTGTGTCCATCTTCGTTCTGTCCTCAGGACTGTCCTCCAGCTCCACTATTATGATCTTCCTACCCATTTTGTATGAGATTTTCGAAGCGCTGGGGTACAAAAAGGGAAAGGGGGATGTCTTCCCTGCGGTTATGATCGCCAGCCTGGCCATCATCTGCCAGATCGCTCAAGCCACCACCCCCATCTCCCACGCCATGACCCTGATCGGCTTCTCTGCCTACAACAGCTATACAGGGAATTCTCTGGAGTTCGGCCAATACGTTATGGTTGCCATGCCGGTGGGCATTTTGACAGCAGTTTCCTGGTTCCTGGTCTGCCGCTTTGTATGGAAGCCAGATGTTTCCAGAATGTCGAAACTGGATTATGACGCAATCAAAGGCAACCTTGGCCCCATTTCAAAGGCTGAGAAAATTGCTGCTGTTATCTATATAACTGTAGTTATTTTATGGCTGGCGCCCGGAGTGTCCAAATACGTCCTTCCCTCTGCCTATCCGTTTTTAAACAAAATTCACCAGTGTTACCCACCAATGGTAGCAATTGTCCTTTTGAACTTTATCAAGGTAGATGACAAGCCTGTACTACCCTACAAGGAGGCAATCGCCGCGGTTCCCTTCAGTACCCTGCTTTTCATGGGCGCACTTCTGGAGCTGGGCACTGTGCTGGCCAACCCTGATATCGGCGTGTCCACGTGGCTGGGAGAAACCATGGGTGTTTTCTGCACCGGCGTAAGCCCATTTACATTTGTGGTAGTCCTGGCAGCCATGAGTGTAATTCTCACCAACTTCATGTCCAACTCCGTAACCTGCGCAGTCTGTATGGCTATCGCCATGCCGCTGTCAACTACCCTGTACGCAGGTTCCATCAACCCTATCGTTCCTGCTACCATGATTACCATTGGAATCAACTTCGCCTTTGCAACCGCACCGGCCACACCGCCTGTGGCAATCGCCGCGGACTCGGGCTGGATCAGCGCAGGCCGGCTACTTAAGTATGGCACTGCCGCAGGGATTGTGGGCATTATGGTAATGCTGGCGGCAGGGCTGCCCATCATCAATATGGTGGGATAACTGCCATGACCTCAGGAGGTATAAACAGATATGAAACCCCTTGTTAATATGACCATCAATGAACTGCTGGATCAAACGTCCGGAAGATACCCCGGCCGGCCGGCACTTTGTTTTAAAGGCAGGACCTGGACCTACCGGGAGCTGAATGAATACACGGACTGTGTGGCTGCGGGGCTGCTGGCGGACGGAGTCCGCCGCGGCGACCACGTGGCCATCCTCTCAGAGAACACCCCAAATGCAGTTCTGGCCTTCCTTTCTGTGGAGAAGGCGGGCGCAGTCTCCTGCATGCCGGGCACCAGTCTCCTTGCCGAGGAACTGGCAGTCCTGTTCTCCCTATCCGACGTCCGCCATCTGATGATCGGCAATCGTTATAAGGATATTATGTTTTACCAAAAAAGCCAGGAGCTCTTAAAAACTGTTAAACTAGACAAGCTCTATGACATCGGAATGGCAGCAGAAAGCCCTTATACTGCCCTTGATGAACTGGCGGAGCTGGGAAGGCAGCATCTCGGACTGTACAAGCAGTTAAAACAGGCTGTACAGCCCTGTGAAAACGGGCTGATCCTCTACACCTCCGGCACCACAGGGCACAGTTCCAAGGCAGTGGTGTCCAGCTATTTCCACCTGGTCAACGGCGGCATCCAAAAAGCACACAGCCAGAATATGACCCATGAGGATATTGTCTGCTGTGCGCTTCAGCTGTTTCACATTTTCTGCCTGGATGTAAATGTTCTCAGCGCCCTGGCTGCAGGCGCCTGCCTTGCGATGCCGGATGACCTGCACACCACAAGCATTTTAAAAACTATTGAGGCCGAGGGCTGCACGATTCTCAGCTGCGTGCCCTGTATGTACCAGGCCATGATGAACCGCAGGGACTTTGGAGAATACAGACTGTCCACCCTGAGAACAGGTATTATTGGCGGGGCTTACTGTCCTCCGGAGACATTTATACAGATCGAGCAGGCTTTCGGCATAATCCTTCTGCCTGGTCTGGGGCAGACAGAAGCCACTGCCGGAATCTCCATAGCTTCCCCCGCGGATAGTCTGGCCCTGCGCAGCACCACTGTGGGACGGTTGGTGGATCACAGCCAGGGCCGGATCATTGATCTGGAGACAGGGAATGAGCTGCCCAAGGGGCAGACCGGGGAGATCTGCGTCAGAAGCAGGCTTCTGATGACCGGCTATTACAACCGGCCGGATCTGACAAACCAGGCTGTGGATTCTGAGGGCTGGCTCCACACGGGGGATATCGGCTGGTTGGATGAAGGCGGCTTCCTCCACTACAGCGGACGGATCAAGGAGATCATCAACCGCGGCGGAGAGAAGATTCTGCCCTCCGAGGTGGAAGAGGTGCTTCTCCAGATGGCATGTGTAAAGGAGTGCAAGGTTCTCGGAGTAGAAGACCGCTACTACGGGGAGGAGGCCTGCGCCTGCCTGGTGCTCAGGCAGCCGGAGGCGGCAGTTGAAGAAACTATAAGAAGCTATATGGTATCCCGCCTGGCGAAATATAAACTGCCTAAATATATCCTGTTCTTCGATACTCTCCCCGTGAACGCCTCAGGCAAAGTCCGCCGCCAGGAACTGCTGGCCCTGGTTCAGGCTCGTCTGAAGCAATGAACCCTCCGCTTGAGAAATCCCCCCATTCGTGGGATACTTCTATATATCATGTTTGACAGTATTTTAACACAACCATATAAGGAGTATTGACCTATGAATCAACCCATTTATCTGGCCTCAGACTATGACGGCACCTTCAAGCAGGGCGCTATCCGCAGGGAGGACAAGGAGGCCATTGACCGTTTCCGCAGCCGGGGCTGCCGCTTTGGCCTGGTTACTGGCCGTTCCTACAGTATGCTGGAGCAGGAGTTCGAGCGCTACGGCATGGCCATGGACTTCGTGATCGCCAACACCGGAGGCGCTATATTCGACCGGGATCAGAACGTCCTCTTCAAGAAGCCCATTGACCGGCAGCTGGTTCTGGATCTGCTGGCCGATCTGGAGAAACGGCATACCGCGCTCTACGGTATAGCCAGCCTGCACAAACACAGCCGCCTGTATCTGGACCCGGCACTGTCCAATTCCCGGGACCATAACACAGAGGGGCTGCCCCAGTACAGCCGTGAAGCGGTGGAGCAGGATGGGGACATCATCTCCCTTTTCATCCGCGGCTACAATCAGGAGGACTCCAGCAGCTTATATCAGCAGCTCGTGTCCGCCTACAGCGGACGCCTGGCATTTCACTATAACGGCGGGGCCATTGATGTGACCGCGGCCGGAATCAGCAAGACCGAGGGAGTGCGCACCCTTAAGTCCCTGGCACCCCAGGCACGGGTCTGCGTCATCGGGGATGAGATGAACGACATTGACATGATCCGCGCCTTCGGCGGTTTTTCCGTCACCAGCGGCAACGAGACGGTCAAACAGGCCGCCACACAGGTGTTTGACCACATCTCCGACTGCATTGATTCACTTCTGGAAGATTAATGGATACAGGACTCTCGCAGGCAGTTTGCCGTGAGAGTTTTTCCATGTTCCGCCATCTCCCGGGGCGTGCCCTGGAACACCACCCGGCCCCCGTTCTTCCCTCCGTCCGGCCCAATGTCAATGATCCAGTCTGCCTGGCGGATCACGTCCAGATTGTGTTCAATGACCACCAGGGAACTGCCCCTGGATACGATCAGGTCGAACAGCTCCATCAGCTTGTCTATATCCGACATATGCAGCCCTGTGGTTGGTTCGTCCATCACAATGACACTCCCTTTTTTTCCCAGGCTTTTGGCCAGCTTGATCCGCTGGCGCTCCCCACCCGACAAGGTGCTTAGCGGCTGGCCCAGGGTCAGGTAGGACAGGCCCACCTGCTGCATTGCTTTTAAACGTCTGACAATCTTAGGCTCCTCAAACACTTCAAGCGCCTCAGCGGCCGTCATGTCCAGCAGCTGACAGATATTCCTCCCCTTGTAGGTACACTCCAGAGACTCCTGGTTATACCGGGTCCCGGCGCAGGCCTCGCACTCCGTAACCACGGGGTCCATAAATGCCAGCTCCGTGACAATCACCCCTCTGCCCCCGCACACAGGGCAGGCCCCGGTGGAGTTGAAGCTGAACAGCCCCTCCGGCCGCCCGTTTTCCCTGGCCAGAAGCTTTCGGATCTCATCGAAGAATCCCAGATAGGATGCAGGGGTGGACCGGCTGGTGGCAGTGATTGGCCCCTGGTCGATCATTACAACCTCCTCCTCATACTGGCTGGCAAATACACGGGAGATCAGGGTGCTTTTGCCGGAACCGGCTACCCCGGTGACCACGGTCATAATCCCCAGGGGGATGTCCACATTTACATGCTTTAAGTTGTGCAGCGATGCATCCCGGACAGGCAGACTGCCCTTAGGGCGGCGGGGCCGCTGCTTCAGCGGCATGGAGCGGGCCAGGGCCTCCCCTGTCAGCGTGTGGGATTTCAGCAGTTCCTCATAGCTTCCGGCAAATACGATCTCGCCGCCGCTGCGGCCCGCCCGCGGTCCCACATCAATCACATGGTCCGCAATAGCAATCACATCCCTATCATGCTCCACCACCAGCACGGTATTGCCCTTGTCCCGCAGCTGACGAAGCAGGTTGTTCATGCGGTAGACATCCCTGGGATGCATCCCCGCGCTGGGCTCGTCAAAGATATAGGTCATCCCGGTGAGGCTGCTTCCCATATAGCGAACCAGCTTCAGGCGCTGGGCCTCACCTCCTGACAGGGTGGGTGTCTCCCGGTTCAGATGCAGGTAGGGCAGTCCGATCTCGATCATCCGGTCCAGGCCCTCTGTCAGCGTCTCCACCAGCACGCTGACATTCTGGTCCGTGACCTGTGAGAGGACCTCCCGCAGCTGGGTGAGCTCCATGGCGCACAGGTCTGCGATGGAGTACCCGTTGATCCGGCTGCCCAGGGCAGCCTCGTTGAGCCGCCTGCCGCCGCAGTCCGGGCACTCCTCCTCTGCAACCAGGTGCTGGGACTTGGTCTGGGTATGCTTGCTTTTATCGCTGATATCCCTGTTTAGCAGGGTCCTGGTGTACTGGTTGTACAGACCTGGGACTTTGGGGTTCTCCGGCTCTCCGCCGCGGTGGCGGGAGCCATACAGCAGCAAGTTATATTCTTCCTCAGAATACTCCTTAAGAGGCTTGTCCAGATCGAAGAATCCCGACTTTGCGTACTGCTTCCAGTACCAGGAACCCGGCCTGTACAGGGTATTCCGGACGCAGCCCTGGTTCCAGGACCGGTCTGGGTCCAGCACTCCCTCCACATTCACCCTGGTCACCTTCCCAAGGCCGGAGCAGGTTCTGCACATGCCGTTTGGGTCGTTGAAGGAGAAATAGGATGCGGTTCCCACACATGGCTTGCCGATTCTGGAGTACAGCAGGCGCAGGCTGGAATACAGGTTGCTGATGGTGCCGACTGTGGACCGGGCGTTCCCGCCCAGAGGCGACTGGTCCACAATCACCGATGCGGTGAGATTGTCGATGCGCTCCACACTGGGTTTTTTATATTTTGGCAGCCTGGCCCGGACAAATGCCGGATAGGTGGCGTTCAGCTGCCGCTGGGACTCAGCGGCTATGGTGTCAAATACAATGCTGGATTTACCGGAACCAGACACGCCGGTGAATACTGTAATCTTGTTCTTTGGGATGGTAAATGAGACGTGTTTCAGGTTGTTCTGGGTCAGTCCCTGGATGATGATTTCTTCCATATGTGATTCCTCTCCTTCTCATTTTCAGCGTTCACATTATAGTATATCATCCGCCGCACTGCCATTCCCAACATTTTTTGCTTTTATCTGTCCAAAACCCGTTCCAGACCGTCCTCACGGAAATTCAGGATCAACTCCCTGGGATACTCCGCCTGCTCCAGAACCTCAATACACCCGCAGACATTTCCCACATCACAGAAAATGTGGGCGTCGCTTCCCATGACCACCGGCAGCCTCCGTTCCCTGGCCAGCCGCAGCCAGTTAAGGGCATTGGCGGTGGCGTTCTGCCGTCCGGAACAGGGCTTAAAGGAAGCGTTGTTCACCTCCAGCAGGACATCCCTGCGCTCCGCCTCCAACACCAGCCGCTCATATTCCAGGGGAAACCGGTCGTCATCCGGGTGGCCGATGATCTTCACATAGGGATTTCTCATGGCCCCCACCAATGCATCCGTATTCTCCCGGGCCGTTCCCCTGGCAATGCAGGGCACGTGCAGGCTGGCAATCACATAATCCATCTTCTCCAGCACGGAAGGGTCCAGATCCAGATCCCCATTGCAGTTGATAATATTGGCTTCCACGCCCTTTAATATCTCCACACCCAGAAGCTCCCGCCCCACTGCCTTGTAATTTCCGAAATAGATAGGGTCGCATGCCCCGGGCATGGCCGGACCGTGTTCGGACATCCCCATGGCCGTCAGCCTCTTTTTCGCCGCCTCCTCCGCATTTTCCTTCAGTGTGCTGAAGGCATGCCCGCTGGCTATGGTGTGGGTGTGCAGGTCAAACTTAATATCCATGTCTCCTCCGTCTATGCAGTCAGCATCAGGGAAATCCTGTCCCCCGGCTTATATTCATCCCGGGAGTCTGTATAAACATTCAAAATCTCATCCCGGTAGCGGACCGAATAATGGATCTCCCGGCCATTATATTGTTTATTAGTGATAACTCCTGAAAGCCCCAGGCCGTCCCCGCTGAACCGGAACTGCTCCGGCCGCACCGGGTACAGCCCCTTGCTGCGGAATTCCGGGGCAATCATTGGATTTTTCAGGCAAATGCCCTCGTTTTCAACTGAGAAGGAATCCCCTGACCAGCTTCCTCTGAGCAGATTGCAGCGGCTCACAAATGTGGCTGCAAACACAGTCTGCGGGTCCATATAAATCTCCCTGGGCGTTCCAACCTGCTCAATGGCGCCGTCCTTCATAATAATGATCCGGTCCGCCATGGCCAGCGCCTCACTCTGGTCGTGGGTCACATATAAGATGGTGGCCCCGGTCAGACGGTGTATGTCCTGTATCTCCCGGCGCATTCCGATCTTCAGTTCTGCATCCAGAGCGCTTAAGGGTTCATCCATCAGCAGGATGGAGGGCCTGCCCACAATGGCCCTGGCCAGGGCAACCCTCTGCCTCTGGCCGCCGGAGAGCTGTCCCGGAAGCCGGTCCTGGCAGGGCTTTAAGCCGGTGCAGCTGATGGACCGCTCCACCGCCTCCTCCTTCTCCGGCCTGGACATGCCGCTCCGGCGGCGGCTCTTCATCGGGAATTCCACGTGCTGCCGCACCGTCATATGTGGCCACAGGGCAAATGACTGGAACACCATCCCCAGATCCCTCTGTTCCACCGGCACCATCTGGCCCTGCCCGGAGTAGACCCGGTCATTCAGCCGCACAATCCCGCTGCTTGGCTCTACAAATCCACCTACAATCCGCAGCAGCGTTGTCTTTCCGCAGCCGGAAGGTCCCAGTATGGCGATGAACTCAGAGTCCCGGATCTCCAGGTTAATTTCCCTGAGCGCCTGGGTTTTGTTGAAGTTTTTTGTAACCTGCTGTATATGAAGGCTCATTTCCCTGCTCCTCTCTTTCTTCAGATACCGGCCGCCTGATATTAGCCAGTACATAGCCTGCCAGAACCAGCGCCACCACCACAGACGACATGGCGGCGGCCAGGCTGTAATCGCCGGCCTGCTGGTAGTTAAATATGGTCAGCCCGATGGTCTTGGTCCCCGCCGCAGCCAGCATGGAGGACAGCGTCAGCTCAGTCAGCGCCGGCACAAAGATCATAAACGCACCGGACAGTACCGGTCCGGACAGAAGAGGCGCCAGGATTTTCGTCCAAATGGTCCACCGTCCCCTGCCGGAAGCCACAGCCGCCTCCTCCATGGCCGGGTCAACAGCCAGCAGTGCTGTGGCGCTCCCCTTGATCTGAAGGATCAGGTAACGTGTGACATACGCGATCATCAGGATTCGGATGGTACCGTAGACCCCGGGCCGGACGCCGGGCAGCGGCTCCACCCAGTGGAAGATCATGGCCAGGGCCAGCACAATACCCGGGATGGCATAGGTCAGGGAGGCGCATTTTTCCAGAGCCGCGGCGGCTTTGCTCTGCTTGCGCACCTTCCCGTAGGCAATGGCCGTCCCAACCGCCATGCACGCCACGCTGGTAAATGCCGCCAGCAGCAGGCTGGTGCGCACCGCTTCCATCACCCCTCTGCTGTGCAGGAGAAACTGGAAATTCCTCAGGGACAGGTTCCGGGCAGTCAGCTTCAGCCCGTAGGACTTTAAGAATGCGCTGATCATCATGGATACCAGGGGGATGATGTTCAGCACCAGCAGGCCTCCCAGAACGCCCCACTCCAGACAGGCCCTGTGTGAATTATTCAGCCGGATGCGCACTGAATAATCCTCCTTTATGCTGTCCAGTCCAGCACTTTTCCTCACCATAAGCCCTTCCAGCAATGTGCCTCCAACGGCAATCATTGACAGAATCACCGACAGCGCCGCGGCCAATGGGAATGCCGACGGCCCAAAGCTGATGGTTTTCTCATAGATGTAGGTGCTGAGCACCGGTATCCCTGAGGAGATCCCCAGAAATGCCGGCACGGAGAAGTTGTCAATGGCCGACAAAAACGCCAGCACGCTTCCAGCCCCAATGGCAGGCAGCGCGGACACCAGGTTGATGCGGACCATGGACTGGCCCTGGGTATAGCCGCAGGCCCTTGCCGCCCACTCCATGTCCCGGGGGATCTTCCGCAGCATGTGCACCACATTGATATAGACGATGGGGATGTTGCAGATTCCCAGCACCAGGATCATTCCGCTGATGGTATAGATATCCACCGCTTTCAGCCCGGCCCCTGTCAAAAACCGGTTCACGGCCCCCCTGGTGCTTAAAAAGCTGCTCCAGGACAGGGTGATAATATAGGATGGAATGATAAAGGGCAGCAGAATCAAAAGCTCCAGAAGCCGTTTCCGCTTTACATTGGTGTAGGCTGTCAGAAATGCGAAGCCGCTCCCCGCCAGCGCCGACAGGGCGGTGGATGCAGTGGCAATCACTATGGTATTGACAATGGCCTTCCTGGTCCGCGTCTCCCCCAGAAGGGCGGTAAAATTCTGCCACCCATACCCCTGGTCCGTGGTCAGCCCCATGGCCAGCAGGCGGACCAGCGGGGCCAGAAATACCATGGCCGCCATCAGGCAGACCGCACCCTGCATCGTAAACCGCCCTGCTTTTCTCCGTATACTCATGTGGGTCCTCCCTTCCTACTGGAAGAGCTGGCTGAATGCCTGCTTGTCAGCGTCTCTCTGCTGGTACAGTGTTGTGGTATCCTGGGACATCAGCTGAATCTGGTCAATGGTATTAAGTCCCGCCGGGGCTTGTACACCGCTCTTTACCGGGGTGTAGCCGATTGCTGCCGCCAGCTTCTGCCCATCCTCAGACAGCACATAATCCACAAACGCCTGGGCCAGCTCCTGGTGTTTGGTGCCATTTACAATGCCGATTGGCTCAGTGACCGCCGGAGATCCCTCCCTGGGATACACGAATTCCACAGGAGCGCCGTCATTTTTGGAACGCACGGCCATATAGTCCACAAGGATACCGCAGGATTTATCGCCTGCCACTA
This sequence comes from uncultured Clostridium sp., assembly GCA_900551225.1. Taxonomy (GTDB): domain Bacteria; phylum Bacillota; class Clostridia; order Lachnospirales; family Lachnospiraceae; genus Enterocloster. The sequence goes on along the minus strand of URUZ01000002.1, from coordinate 8,285 downwards.
CCGCCTTCTGGATGGCGCCGTTGCCCTTGTCCACTGTGATGCCATTGGCCTTAAGCCCTTCGAAATATTCCCAGCCCAGGCCCTCTGTCCTGGTCATGACACCCAGATTGTAGGCAGCTGCACCGGAGTACAGCGGGCTGGGCATAATGGCCTGGTTCCTACAGCTCTCCCCAGCCAGATCTGAGAAGGCCTGGGGCGGAGTGTCCATCAGCTCTGTATTGTATACAATCCCTGTAGTGATCACCTTGGTTCCGGTGTACATATGGTCTTTATCAATATAGTCCGCTGGGATTCCCTGAAGCTCCGGCGACTGGTAGGGCTGAAGCATATTCTGTTCCTTTAAGGACTCAAAGGTCACATTGTCCGCCACCAGCAGCACATCCGCCAGCACAGATTCCGCCTGTTTCTCTGCCAGCACCTTGCTGATGACCTCCTCCGTGCCGGAGCGGAACACATCCACCTGGATATCCGGACATTTCTCATTAAATCCGTCAATCAGCTTCTGCGCATCCTCCTCGGGCTGGGAAGTGTAAAGTGTAATGGTTCCGGATAAGGCCCCACGGCTGTCTCCAGCGCCGCTGCCACCTTCCGCCGCGCCGCCGTTTTCACTCTCCGCCGTACTGCCCGCTGCAATGCCGCTCTCCGGCTGGCCCGCCGCAGTTGTCTGAGCCGCACTGCTCCCCGCAGTTGTCTGCACTGCGCTGTTCCCCGCCGTTGCCTGGCATCCGGTCAGAGACGCCATCATCACTCCCGCAGCCATCAGGCCCGCTATCATTCTTCTCATGTTCATTTCCTCCTTGTTATGATCACTTAGTGCCAAAGCTCCTCAGTTCTAAATACAGACTTGGTAAACGCTATATTCTTCTTCGCAATCGGACATTCCGGGTCCGGGTCATACCCCTCAATCACCATGGGAAGCCCAAAACGGGCTGCCTCCCTCATAATCGTTTTCATATCATAATCCCCGTCATGAAGCGGCGTGTGAAGCATTTTTCCTCTCCGGTTACTCACATGAATCTTGGAGATCCTCCGGTTCCTGGCCAGGCAGTCAAAGATCTCCTCCCTGCTGTCACAGTGGGCCACATCCAGGGTGTAGAAAAATGCCGGAAACATTTCCCCGCACACTTCCTGCATCCGTCCCATATCCGTTGCAAACTCTCTCCCATTTTTTTCCATAATTTCCAGGGAGATATCAACCTGACGATAGCGGGCATATTCCAGGATCTCCTTTAAAGACTCCCTCAGCATGGCTGTGTAGGGTATATCCGCGCCGATTAACGTCCTGTGTCCCGGATGGACCGTCACCTCATCCATCCCAAGACGCCAGGCCAGATCCACGGACCCCTTGACCTCCTCCACCGATGCCCTGCGGACCCCCCGGTTCATGGAGGCCAGGTTCAGATCCCAGCTGTAGCTGTGCATACAGCCCTTCAGAGGATAGAGGGAGGCCAGGCGCAGGTATATCTCCTCGTCATAGCCCATGGAGTAAAAATGCTGGGCCCACAGCTCAATTCCGTCCAGGCCGCTGCTGTATACCGTATTAAAGATTTCATCCAGAGACTTGTTCCACATCATGGTGGATGACAGATAAATAATCGCCATTGCCCTTCGTTCCTCCTAGGTTGATGAGGTGATTATAGCAATCTTTATGTAAAGGCGCTATCACAGTACCGTAAATTTTGAGTAAAATTTTTCATAAAAATAAAAATGAAATATTATTTGCATTTTTGTGAAAATTACGGTATCCTAATGCCAGGAGGTATGATCATGCTGAATAAAATTTATGAGATGAAAAAAGACAATTTTTCCAGATCCGACCACAAGATCATGGACTACCTGCTGTCTAATGAAGCTGAAGTCCAGTTTATCACCGCAGAGGAGCTCTCCTCACAGCTGGGGCTGAGCGCTGCCACCATATCCCGTTTCTGGTCCAAGATCGGTTATCAGAATATTAAAGATTTTAAGAAGTCCATGAGAGGCCAGGCCGCCGCCACGCCGTCCAGCCGCATGAAAGCCGCCCTGTCCCAGTGGGAGGGAAGCGGGTTTTCCCCTGAGAGGGTGGCAGAACAGACTGCCCTGCATATCCAAAAGACCTTCAGCGCCGCCACCCCCGAGAAGTTGAGCCAGGCGGTGGAAATGCTTCTGGCCGCGGACCGCATCTACCTGTACGCCCCGGATGCCTCCGCCGGTGTGGCCCAGGTTCTGATATACCGCCTGCGCCGTCTGGGGCTGGAGCCCGTCACCATCCCCTCCGGTTCCCAGATCTACGAATTCATGCTGAACATCAACTCCCATGACCTGGTGCTGATGTTCGGCTACTCCCGCCTGGTAGCTGAAATCCAGATTCTTCTGAGCCACAGCCAGGAAGCCGGATACGGAACCATCCTGTTCACGGATCTTATGGCTCATGACCTGCTGGCCCGGGCAGATCTGGTTCTCTACAGCTTCCGCGGCGAGCCCAACAGTTATCACTCCATGGCTGTCCCCATGATTCTGGCCGACCTTCTGGTCCAAGGGGCCGCCCAGGCCGCCGGGGACTCCCTGGAACGCACCCGTAAGCTGGAAACGCTGCGGGAGAACTATTCCCGTCTGGTGAGACGCTAAAGGACAGGGCCGCTCCATGAATCCATGGGCGGCCCTGTCCTTTATAATCATACAAAACACTTATTTACTTCTGAACAACATACTTAAACATAGGCATAGCCAGATAAGAGATGAGTCCGTCATACTTGGTTGTATCCATCAGATACGGCTCGCTGTAGTAGTACAGAGGAATGATGGGAAGCTGCTCTTCCAGAATCTTCTCAGCCTCATGGAAGCTCTTAAAGCGTGCTGCCTGATCGTCTGTGCTGGCGGCTGCCGCAACCAGGGCGTCATAATCTTTGTTATAGAAATGAGCGTCATTGTTGCCGCTGGAGCTGATCCACAGTTCCATCATGGAAGCGGGGTCCATGTAGTCCACAGTCCAGCCTGCACGGGCCAGCGTGTAGTCTCCCTGCTGTCTGGTATCCAGGAATACCTGGAACTCCTGAGAGTCGATGGTGCAGTCAATGCCCAGAACCTCTTTCCATACGTTCTGCACATACTCTGCGATGGAGGAGTGAGCCACGTTGTTGTTGATGGTATAGCTGATGGTTGGGAAGCCCGCGCCGTCCGGATATCCGGCTTCTGCCAGAAGCTTCTTGGCCTCCTCACAGTTTGCCTCGTAGGTGGAGTTATCCCAGAATTTGTCAATCTTGTCGTAGTAGTCGCTGCCGTCTGCATCCAGGAAGCCTGTTGGCATGAAGGAGTCTGCAGCGGTCTCGCCCCTCTTTGTGATGGTTTCTACAATATAGTTTCTGTCAATCGCCAGAGCCAGCGCGCGGCGGACTCTGGGGTCCTGAAGCTCAGGCACAGCGCCCTTGCCCTCTGCATTTACCAGAATATAGTAGGTTCCTGCCACAGGAGCTACCTGGAAGATGCCTGCATCTTTCAGACGGTCGATCTCTTCGGGCGGGAAGGTTGACGCATAGGCCAGATCTCCGCTCTCAAATGCAGCCAGGGTGGCATTGTCGTCATCCATCAGCATAAAGGTGATCTTGCTGGGGCCTAAATTGGCATAGTCATAATACTTGTCATTGGCTTCCATCACAATCTTTTCCTGATTGGACCACTCGGTCAGCTTGTAGGCGCCGTTGCCGATATAGGTCTCGGGATTGGTGTACCAGGTGTCGCCGTTTGCCTCGATGATATCCTGTCTCACAGGGCTGGTCACCGCTGCTGCCACGATCTCAATGAAGTAGGGGCATGGAGCCTTCAGGGTAACTTCCAGGGTCTTGTCGTCCACTGCCTTAACGCCCAGCTCGGACTTGTCCTTCTCGCCGTTCTGGATCTCCACAGAGTTTAATACCATATCGATAAAGTAGCTGTTGTCATAACCGCCGCTTACCAGTCTCTGCCAGGAATACACGAAGTCACCTGCCACTACCGGCTGGCCGTCGGTCCAGAATATGTCGTCCCTCAGTGTAAATGTGTAGGTCAGGCCGTCCTCACTTTCAGTGTAGTCCTTGGCCTGTCCCAGCTCCACGCCCTTGCCGTCCTTGGCATACTTTGCCAGACCCTCGAACATGTGCAGTGCGGTGGTCATGGAATCGTTGGAATTCAGCGCGTTGGGGTCCAGGGAAGCCGGCTCTGAACCATTCTGAACGGTGAGCTCGAATTCCTTCTTCTCCCCTGCGGGCGCTGCTGTCTCTCCTGCGGCTGTGGAAGCTGCCTCAGTCTTGTCAGTGGTCTTGCCTGATCCACATGCTGCCAGCGAAATCACCATGCTGGCGCAGAGTGCGGCGGCTGCCGCCTTCTTCAAGATTGATTTTTTCATCATCTCTTATCTCCTCCTTTTTGATTTACGATTTATAATACCGGTCCGGAACATTCCGGCCGGTTATTACCTTGTTACGAGCACTTGGCGGCCGTATTCTGGCCGCTTACGTGCGATACTAATTGATCTTGTCCAAATGGTGGCAGGCCGCAAAATGCCCCGGCGCCCACTCCTTAAACTCAGGAGCCGAAACACCGCACTCCTCAGTTGCATATGGACAGCGTGTACGGAAGGTACATCCGCTGGGCGGATTCATGGGGCTGGGGATATCCCCCTCCAGAATAATCCGCTTCTTGGCCCTGCTGACCTTGGGGTCTGCAATAGGGATGGCGGACAACAGGGTCTGGGTATATGGATGCAGGGGATTCCTGTACAGCTCATTGCTGTTTGTCAGCTCCACCATATGGCCCAGGTACATCACGCCGATGCGGCTGCTGATATGCTTCACCACAGACAGGTCGTGTGCAATAAACAGGTAGGTGAAGCCGCGGTCTGCCTGAAGGTCCTCCAGCATGTTCACCACCTGGGCCTGGATAGACACATCCAGAGCGGAGATGGGCTCGTCACAGACGATAAACTCCGGCTCCACTGCCAGTGCCCTGGCGATGCCGATACGCTGCCTCTGGCCCCCGGAGAACTCATGGGCAAACCGGTTGGAATGCTCTGTGTTCAGTCCCACAATATTTAACAGGTTGTTGATCTTATCCCTGCGCTCCGCCTTGGAGCCGTACATTTTATGGATATCCAGGGCCTCGCCGATGATGTCTCCCACCGTCATGCGGGGGTCCAGCGAAGCGTAGGGGTCCTGGAAAATAATCTGCATTTTTCTGCGGTAGGGCAGCATGTCCACGTGGGTGATATCCTCGCCGTTGTACAGAATCTGTCCGTCAGTGGGCTCGTGGAGGCGCAGTATGGTACGCCCCAGCGTGGTCTTGCCGCAGCCGCTCTCCCCAACCAGGCCCAGGGTTTCTCCCTTCTCAATGAAGAAGCTCACATCATCCACGGCCTTAACATAGTTGGTTTTGCCGAATCCCGCTTTCACGGGGAAATATTTCTTGAGGTTCTTCACCTCAACCAGTGTCTTGCTCTCTTGCGCCATTGCCTAGTCCTCCTTTTCCCTTGCTTCCTTGACAGGCAGCCAGCAGGCGGCCATATGGCCCTCCTCCACCATGCACTGGGGCGGCGCCTGGTCAATGCAGATCTTCATACAGTTCTTGCACCGCGGTGCAAAGGGACAGCCCTTAGGCGGATTAATCAGGTCCACAGGATTGCCCTCAATGGGAATCAGGCGCTCATGCTCTTCAGAGTCAATCTTAGGCACGGAAGCCAGCAGGCCCCAGGTATAAGGATGTTTAGGATTATAGAAAATCTGGTCGCTGCTGCCCCGCTCCACGATGGTGCCGGCATACATAACACAGATATTATCACATATTTCTGAAACCACTCCAAGATCATGGGTGATGAAAATGATGCCCATGCTGATCTTCTCCTTCAGCTCCTTTAACAGTTCCAGGATCTGGGCCTGGATGGTCACGTCCAGGGCAGTGGTCGGTTCATCTGCGATCAGCAGCTTGGGATTGCAGGCCAGTGCCATGGCTATCATCACACGCTGGCGCATACCGCCTGAGAACTCATGGGGATACTGCTTTAAACGCTTCTCAGGCTGGTTGATCCCAACCAGGGTCAGAAGCTCCACCATACGCTTCTGCCTGTCCTCCCTGGACAGGTCCGTATGCTTTTTCAGGGATTCCTCAATCTGGTTCCCAATGGTAAAGAGGGGATTTAAAGAGGTCATGGGGTCCTGGAAGATCATACTGATATCCTTGCCCCGGATCTGAAGCAGCTCCTTCTCCGGCATTTTCGTAACATCCTTGCCGTCGAAGAGAATCTCCCCGCCGATGACCTTGCCCGGGGCCGGAATGATCCCCATGAGACCGTAGGAGGATACGGACTTGCCGCTTCCCGACTCGCCCACAATGCCCATCACCTCGCCCGGTTTAAGCTCATAATTAATACCCCGGACAGCCTTCACCTCACCTGCGTAGGTAAAGAAGCTGACTTCCAGGTTCTTCACTTCCACTAAATTTTCTTTGTTCATCTCTGCCATGTCCGTAAACCTCCTCGTGTTATTTCTTCAGTCTTGGGTCAAGCGCATCTCTGAGGCCGTCTCCAAACAGGTTAAAGGCCAGAATAATGATACTGATTACAATGGCCGGGAAGAATTCACGGTAAGGATAGGAAATGATTCCATTCAGACCGTCCGAACACAGGGAGCCAAGGCTGGCCATGGGCATGGACACACCGATCCCTAAGAAGCTTAAGAAGGCCTCTGTGAAGATGGCTGAAGGGATCTGCAGCATGGTGGTGACAATCAGCTGCCCCACGCAGTTGGGAAGCAGATGCTTCATAATCAGGCGCTTCTTGTTGCTGCCCAGAGCCACCGCCGCGTTGACGTACTCCATTTCCTTCAGCTGCAGCACCTGGCCTCTGACGATACGGGCCGCGCCCACCCAGTAGAGAAGGCCGTACACGATAAAGATGGCGATAATACCGGAACCCAGGGTCTGCAGCGGCTTAAAGAGCGGGTTGCTGTTGATCAGGGTATTCAAAGGCTCCTCAATTACCATCTTGATGGCAATAACCATCAGGATAGTGGGAAGGGCATTTAAAATGTCCACCACGCGCATCATCACATTGTCCGTCATGCCGCCCACCAGGCCGGAGACAGCTCCGTACACAGAACCGATCACCAGGACAATGATGGCGGAAACAATACCGATCAGCAGGGATATCCTGGTGCCGATCATGGTGCGCACCAGAAGGTCGCGGCCCAGCTTGTCCGTGCCGAAGGGATGCTGGAAGCTGGGGAACATATTCTCATGGCCGCGGATCTGCTGTGAATATTTATAGGGGCTGAAATACGGTCCCACAATGGCGAAGATCAGCAGCAGGCCGATGATGACCAGGGCAACCATTGCAATTTTATTCTTTTTCAGACGCCTCCAGGCGTCCTTCCAGTAGGAGACAGCCTCCGACATGGATGTAATCTGCTCCTGCTCCGCCTTGGAGACTGGTGCGAAATCCTCATCGGACAGCTCGGGCAGAAAGTTAATTCCTAATCTTTTTAATATACTTTGCTTATCCATCATCACGCCTCCTATGCATCCAGCTTAATTCTCGGGTCCACGAGTTTGTACACAATATCGCAGATCAGCGTCATCAGGATCAGGATTGCCGCGTAAAATATGGTGGTACCCATGATAATGGTATAGTCACGGCTTTCTATGGACTTCACAAAATATCTGCCAAGCCCGGGAATATTGAAGATCTTCTCCACCACGAAACCGCCTGTAAGCACGTTGGCGATCATGGGGCCCATGTATGTAATAACCGGAATCAGCGAGTTGCGCAGCGCATGTTTAAAGGTAGTGATAAACTCGCTCATGCCCTTTGCCCTGGCTGTGCGGATATAGTCCTGTTCAATGACGTCCAGCATGCTGGAACGCATAAGACGGGCGATATAGCTGCAGGGCGAGAGGGCCAGCGTGACCACCGGAAGCACGTATGCCGCGGCGCTTGACAGTCCTGAGGACGGCAGCAGCTTCAGCTTGACTGCAAACAAAATCATAAGGGATGTGGCCACCACGAAGCCCGGCACTGCGATTCCCGCGGTGGAGACCACGCGGATCACATTGTCCTGCCACTTGTCGCGGCGCAGGGCAGAGACACAGCCCAGCGGGATTCCGATCACCACAGCCGCCACAACGGCCATTGCGCCCAGCTTTGCCGAGATGGGGAATGCCTGCTTGATAATGTCAATAATCGGTTTGTTCTTGGCCTGCACATAGCTGACGCCGAAATCGCCGTGAATCAGTCCGTTTAAATATTTACCGTACTGTACAATCAGCGGCTGATCCAGACCATACTT
>URUZ01000001.1 GCA_900551225.1 uncultured Clostridium sp. | reverse complement strand
CAGCCACTGACTCTCACGGACGGATGAATCTTACTCCGCCCGCGTACCCTTCCGCGCCATTTTAATCCCTAAATCCCATATATCCTCACTGCATTCTCATAAAACACCTTCTCCCAGGCCCGCTCCGGCACCAGGTATTTGATAAACTCAATATAATCCTCTAAATTGACCAGCGGCCAATCAGTGCCAAACATATATTGATCATAGTTATTCACATACTCGGTCCATGTCTGTACTGCTTCCACATAACGCCGTTTCTCCCGGCAGAATGCCTTCACATCCAAACAGCCTTCCAGCAGACCAGAAAGGTCGGCGGCGACGTTCTCATTCTTTTCCAGCACGGCAGCCGCATCCATGAGAAACGGGTTCCCGATATGGCACATCACGAACTGTACCTGGGGGTGAAGTACAGCGGCCTCGTCCAGGGTCAAAGGATGGCTGTATTTTAACAGCGCATCGGAACCTGCGGTCGCTCCGGTGTGAATCGCCACCGGCTTATGATAAGTCCTTGCCAGCTCGTACACCGGCTCAAATACAGAGTCCGTCACATACACCGGGCTGTAACCCGGATACAGCTTGATTCCCACACAGCGCTCAGAGCGCAGATTCTCCTCAATCTGGTCAATAGAAGCCTGGTCCAGTCTCTCCTTCATCATCTCGCTGCTGTTAAGCCCCACACAATAGCTTAAAAAATCCGGATATACATGTTCCCGGCAGTCCAGACCCCTGTTCCCCATAACTATGCCGTGCACAATTCCCAGGGAATCAAACTGTTCCCTCAGATGTTCCTCTGTGTTCACATGGCCTGCCGCCACGGCGATACCGTCAAAATACTCCTTTCCCGGACAAAAATGCAGATGTGCATCAATAATCTTCATTGTCGCTTCTCCTTACCCTTTTTCGTATTATATGCAGCCGGTTCACTCTCCGGGATTCCCCGGCCTTCCGACTTTACCGGCAGCAAAAACGGGCTTTTGCCCGGCCGTTTCCGGCCGTGTGCAAAAGCCCGCGATCTCCATTACTGCGGCTGATCCGTATTGTCATTCTGTGGGGGCTGGGGCTGGCTGCCCTCATTGCTGAACCAATCTCCAATCTCCCGTTTCTCCTGGGGAGCCGTCTGCTGGTCTGCCTGGCCTTCATAGGCCGGCTGGTTCTCCACGGGAGGCTGCGCCTGATCCTGTACCTGACCCTGGCTGCTCTGCCCCTGCTCCGGCGCTGCTCCGCCATCCGCACCATTCTGCCCATTCTCCTGATTTTCTTCCTCAACAGGAGGCTCAGGGATACCCTTCACCCTGCGGAAGATCTTCATGAACTCCTTGCCTGTGATGGTTTCCTTCTCAATGAGGAACGCTGCGATCTCATCCATCACATCCCGGTTATCCTCCAGCAGGCGCTTGGCCTCAGCGTAGGACTCCTTCAGGATCTTCATCACTTCCTTATCGATCTCCCCTGCTGTGGCCTCACTGCAGTTGAGTACATTGCGGCCGGACAGATACTGGTTCTCCCTTGTCTCCAGGCCCATGAGTCCGAACTTCTCAGACATACCGTACTGGGTGATCATGGATCTGGCCAGGTTGGTGGCCTTCTCGATATCGTTGGAAGCACCGGTGGTGACTGTCTCAAAGACAATCTCCTCAGCAGCACGGCCTGCCATCATCTCCACCAGCATGGCTTCCAGCTCCTTCTTGGTGTTCAGGAACTTCTCCTCCTCAGGCACGTTCATCACGTAGCCCAGGGCTCCCATGGTCCGGGGAACGATGGTAATCTTCTGAACCGGCTCAGAGTGCTTCTGCAGGGCGCTGACCAGGGCGTGGCCCACCTCGTGGTAGGATACGATCCTGCGCTCTTCCTTGTTCATGATCCGGTCTTTCTTCTCCTTACCCACAAGCACTACTTCCACTGCCTCGAACAGGTCCTTCTGGGATACGGCCTGGCGGCCGTGCTTAACGGCGTTGATGGCCGCCTCGTTCATCATGTTGGCCAGGTCCGCGCCCACTGCGCCGGAGGTGGCCAATGCGATCTCCTTGAAGTCCACTGTGTCGTCCAGCAGCACATCTTTGGAATGCACCTTTAAAATGTTCACACGCCCGTTTAAGTCGGGGCGTTCCACAATGACCCGGCGGTCAAAACGGCCCGGACGCAGAAGAGCCGGGTCCAGAATCTCCGGGCGGTTGGTGGCTGCCAGCACCAGAAGTCCCTTGGAGGACTCGAAGCCGTCCATCTCAGAGAGCAGCTGGTTCAAGGTCTGCTCGCGCTCGTCATTGCCGCCCATGCGGCTGTCACGGCTGCGGCCGATGGCATCAATCTCATCGATGAAGATGATGCAGGGGGCATTTTCCGCTGCGTTCTTAAACAGGTCGCGGACACGGGACGCTCCCACACCCACAAACATTTCCACAAAGTCAGAACCGGACAGGGAATAGAAGGGCACGTGGGCCTCGCCTGCCACTGCCTTGGCCAGCAGGGTCTTACCAGTACCTGGAGGGCCCACAAGCAGCGCGCCCTTGGGAAGCTTGGCGCCGATCTTGGTGTACTTGCCCGGATTGTGCAGGAAGTCCACAATCTCCGTCAGTGACTCCTTGGCCTCGTCCTCTCCCGCCACATCCTTAAATGTGATCCCCGTCTCCTTCTGCACGTACATCTTGGCGTTGCTCTTGCCCACGCCCATGAGTCCGCCTCCGCCCATGCGCCGCATGGTAAAGTTCATCAGGAATACCAGGAATATAAAGGGTATTGCGTAATTCAGCACAGTGGCCAGAATCATCCCATTGTCTCTGGACTCTCTGGTGGTATCCACATTGTGTTCCAGCAGGCGGTCCACAAAACTGTAGTCGCCCTCGATCCGCACCACAAAGTAATTGATCTGCTGGGAGTAATCCTTGACGTCCTTTTTGGGAATCACGGTGATCTTCGTGTTCCCCACGCTGACGGACTCAACATTTCCCTCATTTACCAGCTGAACAAATTCATTATAGGTCAGCTCCTGTGTCCTGCTGGCATCAATGGCGTTGCGCATCAGCGTCACTACTGTGAAGGTAAGCAGCGCTGCCACCACAAGCATTGATATGGTCTGCCAGTTTGTCTTAGGAGCATTCGGGTCTGTCTTCTTATTATTATCCATATGTGTAAATCTCCCTCTGAATAGGTTATACTAAAGTATAGATCCATAAAAACCCATTCTCTACCATTATAGTGTCAGTCTCTCCATAAATCAAGAAAAGAACAATGAAATTTATTAAATCTTTTGAAAAAACTCCTAGCATTATGGAATAACTGGTTGTATAATATATTGGTTATTTTTTAACCCCACACGACACATTATAGTATATCAAGAAGGAGGTTTAAAATTATGCCGGTTAAATACGTATTTGTCACTGGCGGCGTGGTTTCCGGACTTGGAAAAGGCATTACCGCGGCTTCCCTGGGCCGTCTGCTGAAAGCCCGGGGCTACAAAGTGACCATGCAGAAGTTCGATCCCTATATCAACATTGATCCCGGCACCATGAATCCGGTCCAGCACGGCGAAGTGTTTGTGACTGATGATGGTGCCGAAACAGATTTGGACCTGGGGCATTACGAGCGCTTTATCGACGAGAGCCTTACCAGGAATTCCAATGTGACCACCGGTAAAGTCTACTGGACCGTTCTGCAGAAGGAACGCCGGGGCGACTTCGGAGGCGGGACGGTTCAGGTGATCCCCCATATCACCAATGAAATCAAAAGCCGCTTCCACAGAAACTATTCTTCCACTGAAACAGAGATTGCAATCATCGAAGTCGGCGGCACGGTGGGCGATATCGAAAGCCAGCCCTTCCTGGAAGCCATCCGCCAGTTTGAGCGGGAGGCCGGGCCGGGAAATGTATGCAGCATCCACGTGACCCTGATCCCCTACTTAAAGGCTTCCGGGGAACTTAAGACCAAGCCCACCCAGGCCAGCGTCAAGGATCTGCAGGGCATGGGTATCCAGCCCGACATCCTGGTATGCCGCAGCGAGCTGCCTCTGGACGACGGCATCCGCAGCAAGATCGCCCAGTTCTGCAATGTTCCCGTTTCCCATGTAATCCAGAACCTGGATGTGGACGTGCTCTATGAGCTTCCCCTGGTGATGGAGGAGGAGCATCTGGCCCAGGTGGCCTGTGAATGCCTGCAGTTAGACTGCCCCCAGCCGGATCTGGAGGACTGGCGAGCCATGATCAATGCCTGGAAACATCCCCAGCAGGAGGTGACAGTGGCACTGGTTGGAAAATATATCCAGCTCCACGATGCCTATATCTCCGTGGTGGAAGCCCTCCGGCACGGCGGCGTGGCAAACCGCGCCCAGGTACACATCAAGTGGGTGGATTCTGAAAATGTAACCCGCGAAAATGCCTCGAAAATCTTTGACGGAGTCAATGGAATCCTGGTGCCCGGCGGCTTCGGGGACCGGGGAATCGAGGGCAAGATCTGTGCTATCCAGTATGCCAGGGAACACAGCATCCCATTCCTCGGCCTGTGTCTGGGCATGCAGCTGTCCATTGTGGAGTTTGCCAGAAATGTAGTGGGCTATGCGGACGCCCACAGCGTGGAACTGAATCCCGCCACCACCCACCCGGTGATCCATCTTATGCCGGAACAGGACGGCGTGGAGGACATTGGCGGCACCCTGCGCCTGGGCTCCTATCCCTGTGTTCTGGACAAGGACTCCAAGGCCTATGAACTGTACGGCGCAGAGACCATCCACGAACGCCACAGGCACCGCTATGAGGTGAACAACGACTACCGCGGTGAACTGACCGGCCACGGCATGAAGCTCTCCGGGATCTCCCCGGACGGACGCATTGTGGAGATGGTTGAAATCCCCGCCCATCCCTGGTTCGTGGCCACTCAGGCCCATCCTGAGTTAAAGTCCAGACCCAACCGTCCCCATCCGCTGTTTGCAGGATTCATCGGCGCCGCCGTAAATGCCAGAGGATGAACCCATAAATCCCCTGGATTTGCCTGAAACGCCAGCAGTCGCCTGAGGGCGTCCCTGCTAAAAAGCAGCTTCCTGCGCATACTAACAATGCGGATGAAAGCTGCTTTTATGCGTTTTGCAGCAGGAGGTGATTAAGCATGAAGGAAACCGATGTAAAGAAAAGCGATGATTTTGACATTGATATACAGGCCTGCTCCACGATGGACTGCACCGGCCTGATCCCATCCCTCCCCCAGTCGGAGGCGGAACGGGAAGCTTATGAGGATTTATATCCCTACATTACGAAAGCAAAGGTTCCGTCAAACCAGGCGAAATAATCCTGGAGCGTGTCTTGAAATTCATTCCCGCAAAGTGTAACGCACAGCTGACGGAAAGCAATTTTAAGACACGCCCTGGACCGGATGGAAATACAGCCAATGGAGAGCCAGGGAATCAGGCTTTTCATTGGCTGCATTTAAATATATAATATCCAGCTTTAAGTCTTGTAATTTTTCACCGATATGATATAATGTGAACACTCAGCAATATGATTTTTTCTTATATTCTTATTAATTCTTTTGTTCCAGCTGGAGTCACAGCAATTTTTACTCGGACGCAATTTAATTTAGGTGGTGATGTCTTTGAGGGTCTTTTAGTCGTACTTGTTAACTGTGTCAGACAATACTACAGAAAAGGAAAAGAAAATGGCCGAACAGGACCTTTATATCAACCAGATGATCGCTGACAAAGACTGCTTCGCAGATTTGTGCAACGGTATCCTTTTTCATGGCCGCCAGATTATAAAACCTCAGGATCTGACGCTGATCACCGGACGTTCAGGCATTCAGACCGCCGATGATGCCGGCCTTAAAAAGACACTTCAAAGGCAGAGGGATGTCACCATGTGCGCAAAAAACAACATAATACTGGCCGTTATCGCGGCAGAAAACCAGGCGGGCGTCCACTATGCCATGGCTGTGCGCTCCATGCTCTATGATGCCCTGGACTACACCATGCAGGTTCAGAACATCTGTGATAAGCGCCGCAAGACCCATGAAAAAATGGACAGCGCCGGATTTCTCTCCGGTATCAGCAAAGATGACCGCCTGATCCCGGTTATCACCATGGTTTTATACTATGGCAAGGATCCCTGGGATGGCTGCCAGAGCCTTCATGAACTCCTGGATCTGGAACACGCCGCCGGGGAAATGCTGGAGCTGAAACCCTATATCCCCGATTACAAAATCAACCTGATCCAGGCCTGCCGCATGGAGGACATTACTCGTTTTCAAACTCATTTACAATACATTTTCGGTATGCTAAAATATAATACAGATAAAGAAGCACTCTACAAGTATGTCCGGGACAACCGAACAGCCCTGCTTCAGATGAGCAGCAACGCCAAAATGGCCCTGCTCTCCCTGATCGGCGAACAAAAACGCCTGGCCAGGCTGACAGAGAATTTCCAAAATATGGAGGATTTCGACATGTGTAAAGCCATTGATGATTTAATTGACGAGGGAAAGAACTTGGGAAAGAAATCGGGAAAACAATCGGTGAAGACCGCCTGTCCACCCTGATTAACACCCTGATAAATGACAACCGCCTAGACCTGGTGAGGGCAGTGACTTCCGACCCGGAGATCCGCAGGCAGCTATACAAACGTTACCAACTGTAAACACTGCTCCACAGGTTCCTGCGCCTTCCCACGCTCCCAACGATGAACCGCCCGCTATGCCAGCGATTCACCGCGTACCGATAAAGACCCTTCACAGCAAAAGACCTTTTCACAGCGCTCCGCAGCGCCGGAAAAGGTCTTTTATCTTATCCTCTCATAAACCGCCCTAACAATCCTTTTGTCTGGGGATTCTGCGGGTTTTCAAAGATCTCCTTTGGCGCCCCCTCCTCGGCAATGACTCCGCCCGCCATGAACACCACTCTGCTGGACACGTCCCTGGCAAATGCCATCTCGTGGGTCACGATGATCATAGTCAGGCCTTCCCCCGCCAGTTTGCGCATAACCTCCAGCACCTCCCCCACCATCTGGGGGTCAAGGGCGGATGTGGGCTCATCGAAGAGCAGCAGCTCCGGCTCCATGGCCAGGGCCCGTGCAATGGCCACACGCTGTTTCTGTCCGCCGGACAGCTGGCGCGGCTTGGCGTTGATATAGGGGGCCATGCCTACCTTTTCCAGGTAATACATGGCGTTCTTTTTGGCCTCTTCCTTGTTCTTCTTCAGCACCCTTGTCTGTCCGATCATACAGTTGTCCAGCACATTCATATTGTTGAACAGGTTAAAGCTCTGAAACACCATTCCCACCTTGGAGCGGTACTGGGCAGCATTGACTTTGCCGCCCACGATGTTCTCGCCGTGGTACAGGATCTCACCCGTGGTGGGCGTCTCCAGTATATTCAGGCAGCGAAGCAGGGTGGATTTACCGGAGCCGGAGGCTCCGATGATACAGGTTACATCCCCGCCGTTGACGGAGAAGTCTATATCCCTAAGCACAGGATTGCTGCCAAAGGTTTTGCTCAAATGGCGGATATCTAAGATTCTGTCTCCCTTCATCACGCATCCTCCTTCTTCTCGCCCGGGAAACGGTACATGCCGCTGGTGTAAGCCAGGGTGTCCGTGGTCGCCAGGTCAAAATTGTCCGGCCCGTCCATCTTGTTCTCCAGATGGCGCAGGATTCTGGAACAGGTAAATGTCATAATGAAATACATGATCATGGTGATGGTGTAGGTCTCGAAGTTCATATACAGCGCGCCTGCTGCTGCCTTGGTCTTATAAAGCAGCTCCGCAGTGCCGATGACGGAGAGCACGCAGCTGTCCTTGATGTTGATGATCAGGTTGTTGCCGATCTGAGGCATAATATTGCGCAGCGCCTGGGGCATGATTACAAACAGCATGGTCTGTACATGGGTCATTCCAATGGATTTCGCACCCTCGGTCTGCCCTGAATCAATAGAAAGGATTCCGCCGCGGACTGTCTCGGCCATATAAGCGCCCGTATTAATGGAAAGGATAAAATACGCTGCCCCCCACATGGACATACTGACATTCAGCAGCGGGAACAGGCCATAGTAGATGAACATGGCCTGGGCCATCATGGGCGTGCCGCGGAAAAACTCCACGTAAACGTTCAGCACCATTTTAACAACCCACAGCACCCCGCGCTTCAACGGATTGTCCCCCTGCTCGGATGGGATTGTCTGTACAACTCCCACTGCAAATCCGATCAGGCAGCCAATCACAGTGCCCACCAGGGCAATTCCCATGCTGACGCCTGCGCCCTGCAGCATGGACATTCCATATCGGTTAAATACGACCATTACACGGCCTAAAAAGTCTGTTGGCATACCTCTGTCTCCTTACTGTCGCCCTGTTCCTGATCAGTTGTTCAGGGGCTGGGCAGCAATTGCTTCATCCATCATCTTGGAGTAATCATCCTTGGTCATCTTGGTCAGAACGCCGTCGATGGCGGCCTTTAATTCCGTGTTGCCCTTTTTCATGGAGATGCCGATGTTGATATCTTCCTCAGTTACAGCGAAATCATTCTCCCCGCCGCCAAAATCCATCAGCACAAAATCCGGATAAGCGATCAGAGCGCCCTTGCCGGTAGGCTGGTCGGTTACAACGATATCACATTTGCCTGCGCTTAAGGACATCAGCATGTCCGGTGCGCTGGCTGTTGCAGGCAGGATGTTGCCATCCTCAATCTGGGGCAGACAGGTGTTGTACCAGATGGTGCTCTGCTGGGAGGTAGCTGTGGCTCCCTTTAAATCAGCGACGCTCTTGGCCTGGGCAAACTTACTGTCCTTCTTGGCCAGAGTCACGATGGTTGCATAATAATACGGCTCACTGAAATCAACTGCCTGAAGGCGCTCAGAGGTGATGGACTGTCCCGCGATTACGCAGTCAACCTGTCCGCTCTGCAGTGCCGGAATCAGGGAGTCCCAGTCCAGGCGCACGATCTGCAGGTCGTAGTTCAGCTCCTCACTGATCTTCTTGGCCATCATTACATCATATCCGTATGCATATTCATTGCTGTCAGCGATGGGTACCGCTCCGTTGGCATCATTTGGCTGCGTCCAGTTGTAGGGGGCGTATGCACACTCCATTGCAACTTTAAGGGTTTTCTTCTCCCCGGATGCTGCTGTGGTCTCTTTGCTGTCCTGGCCTGCTGCCTGGGACTGGGCTGCTGTGGTGCTTCCTGAAGAACTGCCGCCGCATGCAGTCAGAGAAGCTGCTGCCAGAAGGCCGGCCATCACAAGGCTCATTACTTTCTTTGCATTCATTTTCATAACACATTCTCTCCTCTTTGTTTGTGCTCCATCTGGAAAAATATGGTCATTCCTAAGAAAAAAGCCACACCCATCCTCAACAGGCATGACTTCCTT
Organism: uncultured Clostridium sp.; assembly: GCA_900551225.1. Lineage (GTDB taxonomy): Bacteria > Bacillota > Clostridia > Lachnospirales > Lachnospiraceae > Enterocloster. Next base: position 26,616 of record URUZ01000001.1, on the reverse strand, counting down.
GTCACGTAAATCCGCTATCAAAAATAACGCCAATATTTTCCATCTGTTGGGCTTACACTTAATAAAATTACAAATTTTGTGCCTAACGTTAAGAGTATAGCATAATTTATTTGTTTTTCCAATACCTTAATTAAGAATTTTCCCATGGTAAGGCTTAGAAAAACATAACAAAAGCGGGATATTCTCTCATCTGAGGGGATATCCCGCCTCTTAATTCCAGCAGTAGAGCCGCTGCAAGGGGTTTATTATAATTTGGGCAAAACTGCCCGAATTAAGAGCAATCACAAAAACAGGATGGAATCATCCGCCATTCCATCCTGATAACGCTATTACTATATCACTATTTTCGACAAATGTCAACCAAAATTCTCATTGTTTTCCGGCATTATCTACAGTTTTCCCCTGTTTTTCAGCGTGTTCGCGCACCAGATCTTCCATATGCTGCTGGAATTCCTCATCCGGCGGGATCTCGCTGCCGTCCTCATCTACCTCAACTGCAAACAAAAAGGTCCGGGCGTCATTGATCTCATAACTGCAGGTCACCAGAGTGTACAACGTCCTGGCAGGATACTGGACGTCCTCAGCGTAACTGCAGGGGGACATCATCTCCTGCACAAAGGCGTCAAATGACTCCTGGCTTACGAACCGCGTCTTGCGGACAATGGGCTTTGCCTCCCCATAGTATGCGGCCACCGCTTTCAGACGGATCTCCCGCTCCGGGGTATAGATGGTAAAATACTGATGCTCATTGAAAAAGGCCTCATCTTTATACTTAACCACATCCTTGAACATGGTCCCGTTTTTCATATTGTGGCCGTACAGAATATTGTTGCGTCCGTCAAAATCTCCCTGGCTCTCAAAATCCAGGTAAATGGACCCCGCAATACTCTCCTTGCCGTTAAAATCGTGGTTCAGATAAAAATCATTGTCCGTTCCCTGTACAATGGGGTAATTGACCTGTGTGCCCTCGATCTGTATCCATCCTATGGTATCAGGATTCTCCTTCTGCAGCGCCTCAAAATCAATGGGCGATACATATGGCTCCTGGACGGGTTCTGTCTCAGCCGGTTCCGTCTCCGCCGCCACTGGTTCTGTGGTGGTCTCCTCCGCAGTCTGGCTGGCCATCTGTGCAAGTCGGTCATACTCATCCTTCGCCTTCTTGTCCGCCTGCCACTGCCTGAACACCATCGCACCGCTGACCAGGAGAATGGCTACCAGAATAATTGTTATCAGCCGGTGCAGCTTTCCTCTCATGCCTTCAAGTTCCTTTCGTTTCTATAATTATGAAGCGTTCTTTGCCGCGCCCCCTGAGGAATCTTCTTCCCGGCCAATGATCCGTCCGGCAGCTTCATCCATCATCATAAGCATCTCTAAAAAGCTGCGGAAGCTCTCCTGCTCCCCTCTTTCCTTCCAGCGGATAGTTCCCTGCCAGGTGGCATTGCTGTCAAACAGCAGCCTGACCACAAAGGTCAGTGGCCCCAATGATCCCTTGCAGGTGCCGGGCTTCCTGGGCACGACCACCGTCTCCTGGACAGAACTGCCAGTGGGCGCAAACATTGCATCCATCTGTTCCATCAGCTCAAATTCATTGGCAAACGCCCTTCGTTCCTCCACTGCAGGGTGGGACACATCGCCGCTCAACAGAGAATTCTCATAATTCTGAACCGACACCTCGCACATCTGCTTTCCCAGAGGCGCAGCCTTGGGGCCGCCATCTCCCAGAACACGGTCAAATACCTTCATCAGCTGCAAAAAGCTCTCAAAAGTATAGGTGGTTCCACTCTCCAGCCAGGTGACATCACCCTGCCAGGTGGCATGGTACCGGTATTTAACATGAATCCGGAACGTGGCAAGCTTCCCCCTCAGGGAAATTCCTCCTGCCGGCCCGGAAAAATCAACTGAATCATCTGCGCTTGTTTTCAAGTTCTTCCTATTAAATTGTCTTGGGTCCACAGTGCTCATAGGGTAACGGATCTGATCAAACACATGATTAAAAATGTGCACCATCTGCGTTATATTTTGGAAGTTCGCAGTTCCTGCCTGGCTCTCATGTCCCACAAGCCCTTCTATCCGCTTCTGTTCAAATCCATTGACCGCTATTGTAAAATACTTGTATGTGTTGGGCAGTGCTCCTGTTCTGGCTACAGACATACTTTCACCTGTTTTCCTTCCTCCGTTTGAATAGAATATCTTTCATTATACATCTTTGCACAGAATAAGTATAGCAGGCTTTGGTTACAAACTGGTTACATTTCGACCTCTTTTTGCAAAATTAATGTAGACTTTTTTTTAATTGGTAGGTATACTTGGTATATTGATAGATAAAAGGAGACTGACCAATGGATGCGTCCGCTTTGGATTTTCAGCAAACTATATATGTAAAAACTCTGGGCGGCTTTTCGATCACAGTTAATGGGAAAGAAATAACCGACAGTAATAACCAGTCAAAAAAACCGTGGAGTCTTCTGGAATACCTTGTTATTTTCCAAAAAAAGGATATTAGCGTCAATGAGCTGATTGAAACCATATGGGCCGATGATCCCGGCGTGAACCCGGGAGGCGCTTTAAAAACATTGATGTTCCGCTCCAGGAAGCTGTTGGAGCCACTGGGTATCCCGGTTCAGAAGCTGCTGGTACAGCAGCGCGGATCTTACGCCTGGACCCAGGAATACCCCACTGTTCTGGATATAGACCAGTTTGAGTCTGTCTGCAGCAAGGTGCTGGCCAGGGACGGCGCACTGGATGAGGAATTGCTCCCCCTGTGCCTGGAAGGCCTGGAACTGTACAAAGGAGATTTTCTACCCAAGGCAGAGTATGAATCCTGGGTGATCCCCATCAGTACATATTATCACTCCCTGTATCAAAAGCTTGTATACAGGACGATTCAGATCCTTCTGAATAAAGAAGCTTACTCCCAGATCACATCCATCTGCCAGACGGCCATTGGCATCGAGCCATTTGACGAACAGTTCCATTATTATCTGGTATATGCGCTGTACATGGACAGCCATACCAGCCAGGCCATTGAGCAGTACAACCACACCCTGGACCTGTTTTACAACGAGTTTTCAATCTCCCCATCAGAGCATTTTAAGGACCTCTATAAAACCATCCGCAACAAGGAGACGGGGATCACCACCAACCTGAGCGTGATCCAGGAGGCGCTGAAGGAGGAGGGCAACACAGGTGCATTTTACTGTGAGTATCCTGTGTTCCGGGATCTCTACCAGCTGGAACGGCGGGCCATTGAACGCACCGGGGATTCCATCTACCTCTGCCTCATGACCCTCAGCGATCTGGAAGGGGAGGTACCCAAGATGAATATTCTGAACAAGGCCATGGAACATCTGAATACCGCCATCCGCAGTTCCCTCCGCTGCAGCGACGTCTACACCCGCTACAGCGTCAGCCAGTTCATTGTACTGCTGCCCACGGTAACCGCGGAGAAGGGTGAGATGGTTCTGAAACGGATCTCCGCCAATTTCCGGAAGCTCTACAGCAGAAAGGATATCACCATTGATTATAAGCTGCAGCCAATGCTTCCATGGGAACGGAAGTATGGCCTGGAAGCATAAATGAATCTCACAACGCCCGCCCGGCTGATCTGCAATGCAGACCGCCGGGCGGGCGTTTATTCTGATCCGAACCACGTCTTTATATTTAGATGGTTCCGTCCCAGGTGCTGACCTGGGTGGACTTGCCCTGCTCCTCGTCAAACCATCTGGTTGTCACTACCTTCGTCTCCGTATAGAAGCGGTAGCCATCCTTTCCGAGGCAGTGGAGATCCCCTATAAAGGAGTTCTTGTGGCCTGAGAACGGGAACATCCCAACCGGAACCGGGATTCCCACATTGACTCCCACCATGCCTCCGTCCGTATGTCTGGCAAATTCCCTGGCATAGTGGCCGTTCTGGGTGAATATTACGGAGCCGTTGGCAAATGGATTGGCATTCATCACCGCCATCCCCTCTTCGAATGTCTTTACGCGCTTGATGCACAGCACCGGTCCGAAGATCTCCGTGTCCCCCACCGTCATTCCCGGCTTCACATGATCCAGTATAGTGGGGCCCATATAAAATCCATGTTCATATCCATCTACCGTCACATTTCTGCCGTCCAGAACCAGCTCTGCACCCTGGGACAGGCCCTTCTCGATCCAGTCCAGCACAGACTGCCTGTGTTCGGCATTGATCACCGGTCCCAGCCCGCTGTCCTTGTTGTAGGCAGGCCCTACCTTAATCTCCTTCGCCTGGCGCACGATCTCTTCCACCAGGGCATCCGCGATTCCCTCCTGGGCCACCACCACAGGCAGCGCCATACAGCGCTCCCCCGCGCAGCCGAAGGCGGAGTTGATAATCCCGGCAGCCACCCGCCGCACAGGAGCGTCATTCAGCACCAGTGCATGGTTCTTGGCCTCGCACAGGGCCTGCACCCGTTTACCGTGGGCTGCCGCAGCAGAATAGATATGCATTCCCACGGAGGTAGAACCTACAAAAGTGATCCCCTTCACATCCGGATGCTCCAGCAGAATCTCCGCCTCATGCCTGGAGCAGGTTACAATGTTGATCACTCCGTCCGGGAGGCCGGCTTCTTTATAAAGTTCCGCGATCCGCATACAGGTCTGGGGGGTAAAGCTTGCGGCCTTCAGCACAATGGTGTTGCCGCAGGCGATGCACAGGGGCGTCATCCAGCCCATGGGAATCATGGCCGGGAAATTAAAGGGCACTATCCCTGCAAACACCCCCAGGGGTTCCCGGTAAAGCACTGTGTCATACCCCTTTGAGGCGTCCATCAGGCTCTCCCCCATCATCAGGGAGGGAGCGGCAATGGCCTGCTCGGTTCCCTCCTTGGCCTTCAGCACATCCCCCCTGGCTTCGTCCCACGCCTTGCCGTTCTCCAAGGCCACCAGGTGGGTCAGCTCGTCCATGTGCTCTTCCAGCAGTCCCCTCAGTCTGTACAGGATCTGTACCCTCTTTACCACCGGGGTGCCGGACCACCCCGGAAATGCCGCCTTGGCGCAGGCCACCGCCTCCTCCACCTCTTCCCTGGTGCAGCAGGGCACCTTGGCAATCACCTGCCCTGTGCTGGGATCATATGCATCGGTATATTTCTCTGTTGCGGACCCTCTGTATTGTCCGTTGATATATGGTTTTAATCTCTTTACCTGTTCCATGTCATCCGCCTCTTTTCTTTATCCTTTGGTACACACATTACCTGGCATCACACCCAGATCCGTCAAAATCCCTCTCAATATCTCCAGCTTCTCCCCCGCACAGCCCATCACAGGCTTCACCGGGTCCCCAACCTCAAATCCCATCAGGTTCAGCGCATCCTTTGTAACCGCCGGCCAGCTTGCCAGGCCAAAGGAGAGCCTGAAGGGCGCCAGCCTGTACTGGTCGGCCAGGGCGCCTGCATAGTCGCCTGCCATACATTTGTCATACAGGTCCACCAGAAGGGCAGGGGCCACATTGGCCGTGGCCGCCACAGAGCCTGAGCCGCCGTGGAGCAGGTTGGCGAAAATCAGCATATCCCTGCCGCACAGCACATCAAACTCCATCTCCCTGGTGCGCATGATGTAATCCATCATCAGCCCCAGGTCCCCGCTGCTGTCCTTGACTGCCACAATGTTGGGGATGGCGGCCAGGCGTTCCACTGTCCTGGCGGAGATATTGACCCCTGTCCTGTCGGGGTTGTTATACAGGGTCACCGGCAGATCCGTAGAGGCTGCGATGGACCGGTAGTGCTGGTAAATCTCCTCATCATTTGGAGTAATCATCATGGGCGTCAGCACAGACACCAGATCCGCTCCCAGATCCTGGACTTTTTCAACCATGCCGACAGCCTCCCTGGTACCCACGCCGTATGCCCCTACCATCACGGGAACTCTGCCATTTACATGGTCCACCGTAATCTTCACGGCCCGCAGCTTCTCCTCCTGGCTGATCCCGTAGAACTCCCCTGTACTGCTGAGAATAAACACGCCGTGGCAGCCGCTTTCAATGGTATAGTCCAGCAGCCTTTTTAAGGAAGCTTCATTGACCTGCTCCTCCCTGCCGGTGGGCGTGCATAGCGCCGGTATAATTCCTTTTACTCTCATCACTTTCTCCCTTTCCGGGCAATATGCCCATATATCTCTTTAGCAGAGGGCGAAATCCGCCTGGCAGAATGCGAATTCTCCATCGCAGATCACCATCTGGGGGATAAACAGCTCCTCCGTCTCAAATACATTACCGGCTGAATCCAGGTGCCTGGCCCTGCGCTCCGTCTTTCGGAATATGGCGATATCCGCCAGGGCGCCTGGCTGCAGGGTGCCGGTCCGCCCTTCCATCCCCATGAGCCTGGCAGGCGTGGAGGTGACGCAGGCCAGGGCCTCCATCAGGGGCATGCCCAGTTTCAGATACTTAGACACAATGAACATCAGGTTCTTGGCATAGGGGGACACATTGTACTTGTCCAGCAGCCAGTCGCTGGAGATCACATCCGGCCAGAAGCCCTGGTCCACCGCCCGCTCACACAGCCTGATATTGAAATTCATCCTCCCGTTGGCCGCATCGAATATGACGCCCCTCTGCCTCGCCTTTAAAATCTCCGGCTGCACATGGCCGTTGGCGTCCAGTATATTGTCCATGCCCACGTCCTGGTACATGTGGCAGAAGATATCTCCCGGCCGCAGCAGCCCGGCCATCTCCGCCAGGGGGCACACCGGATCGCTCACATGGACGCAGACGCCGGTTCCCAGCTCCTCCGCCAGACGGACAGTGAACTCCAGAGCCTCCCTGTCCGCGGCCACTCCCCTGCTCATCCGGATCTTCAGTCCCAGGATATTGTCCCGGTACCGCTCCACCGTCCGGCGGATGTTCTCCGGCCGGAATGCCTTCACATCAAACCATTCATTGATTCCAAAATCCGGCTGCCCGAAGCTGTACATATTCAGATAGCTCTTGATCCTCACCCTGCTGCCCGCCACGGTATTTCTGTAAAATGCCTCGAAATTACATGGCCCCGCAGTTCCCGCGTCCACACAGGAGGTGACGCCTGTGGCCAGCAGGTAATCCGGGCGGACGGCCACAGCGCTGCCGCCGCCAAACACATGGACGTGATAATCAACCAGGCCCGGAAATACATAGCAGCCTGAGGCGTCGATCTCCTTATCACAGCCCGCTGCAGGGGCCGCCTCCACAATCCGGCCGCCGGATACCGCCAGATCCATCACCTGGTCCACCCCGGTATAGGGGTCCATCACACGTCCGTTTTTAATGCAGATATCCAATTTCATTTTTAACCTCCTTCATCAGCAAAGCCCCATATGATATAACGCAAAGGCCAGCCAGAATGCCAGTATGGGAATCAGGCACTGGGACACAAAGGTGTATTTGTAGGTGTCCTTCATCTGTGTTTTCGCCACATCATTGGCCAGCACCACACCGGAGGCATGGGGCATGGCATCCAGCCCTGCGGAGGCGATGCAGGTGAGCCTGTGGAGAATCTGGGTGTTGATCCCAGTGCTGAGCATATAATCTCCCAGGGTATTCAGGAAAATGTTCAGTCCGCCGGAGGAGGAGCCTGTGATGGCGCAGATGATATTGATGGAGAAAAATGCCAGCAGCATGGGGCTCATATTCAGGCTCAGCAGCCAGTTGACACAGGAGGTAAATGCCGGTGAAGCGCTGACCACGCCGCCGAAGCCCATGATGGCTGAGGTCACCATCAGCGCGTTGAAGCCGTTGGCTGTGCCTGAGGCAAGGGCCTCGCGGATCTTTAATTTATCCCGGAACATAATCAGCGCCACCACAATGGCCAGCACCATCCCCAGCACCACCGCATAGTTGGATGGGGACACCACCCTCTGGAAGATGAACATGGATGCGATCAGCACCACCAGCGGGGTAAAGGCTGCACCCCTGCCGGGAAGATTTCTCAGGGCCTTCTCATCACTTAAATCCACAATATTGTCATTGGGTCCCGGAATAAAGTGCTCCCCCCTCTCCCGGCAGCGCCTGGCGGCCCAGGTGTAAAACAGGTAATCCAATATAAATATGAATACAGAGCAGATGATACCGATGACAGGCGCCGCGTAAATCGTAGTTCCGAAGGTCTCGGTGGGAATCATATTCTGAACCGCCGGCACGCCGGGAGCCACCGACATGCAGATGGTGGCCGGAATCGCCAGCAGCAGCCCCGGGAATATCTTCTTGGGGAGATCCGCTTCCTTAAACAGGGCCATGCAGATGGGATACATGGTAAATGCGATGACGAACACTCCGATTCCGCCGTAGGACAGCACCAGCGTGGTCACAAGCACAATGAGAATTACCCTCTTTTTTCCAATTCCATGGACAATGGCGTTGGCTATGGACACTGAGGCCCCGCTCTCCTCCATCACCTTGCCGAAGATGGCTCCCAGTGCAAACATCAAAAACCAGGTGCCCGCGAAGTTCTTAAATGCAGTTGCAAAGCTCTCCGAGACAGCCGGCCATACGTCCATGCCGCTTGTGAGAATGACGATTACTGAGGACAGCACAGCCACAACCCCCATGTGCCATCCCCTGAAAATCAGACAGATCAGAACTGCCAGCGCTGCCAATATACCCAATACTCCTATCGCTTCCATACGTTTATCCTCTCCTTATCTTAATGTTCACGGCAACTTGCATTCTGCCGCTGTGCACGGCGGATTGCATTCTATCGCTGTTCGCGGTAAATATGCGTGTTATGGCTATGTGCGGTCAAAATCAACGGCCAGCCTGGCCCCCTCCCACACGCTTCCCACCAGATTGCTGTACCTTCTGAGATATGTTCCATGCCCCTTAGTCTCCTTAGGCTTCCAGTTATCCTTCCTCTTCTCCATCTCCTCCGGGGATATATCCACGGAGATTACGCGGCCCGGTATGTCAATATGGATCATGTCCCCGTCTTCTATAAAGGCGATGGGGCCTCCCACAGCCGCTTCGGGGGAAATATGCCCCACACAGGGTCCTCTGGTAGCCCCCGAGAACCGTCCATCGGTGATCAGCGCCGTGGACTCCGACAGGCCAAGGCCCACCAGGGCTGTCATGGCCGTGTGCATTTCCCGCATTCCCGGACCTCCCCTGGGGCCTTCATAGCGGATCACCACCACATCACCGGCCTTTAAATCCCCTCTCTGCATGGCGGCGATGGCCTCCTCCTGTGACTCATAGACCCTGGCCGGCCCGGTGTGCACCTTCATGGCCTCACAGACTGCCGACTGCTTGCACACAGAGCCGTCCGGCGCCAGATTGCCCTTTAGGATGGCGATGCTGCCCTGGGGGTGCAGCGGGTGTTCCAGGGTGGTGACCACGTCCGTCAGCTCCGTGTGGCAACGCACCGGATAGGCACCGATGGGGATACCGTTGACGGTCTCTGCCTCCATGTGGATGAACCCAGGCCCCAGGGCCTGTATCACCGCCGCCACGCCGCCTGCCTCGTCAAACTCGATCATGGAGTATTTGCCTGAGGGCTTCACATTCACAAGATGGGGCGTCATGCGGCTGGCCGCCTCAAAATCCTCAGGCCGGATCACATATCCGAACTCCGCTGCAATGGCCGGAATATGCAGTGTGGTGTTGGTGGAGCCGCCGATGGCCATATTGACGCGCATCATGTTCTGGAAACTCTCCTCCGTCACAATGTCCCTGGGGCGGATTCCCTTCTTTACCTGGTTCACCGCCGCAATCCCCGACTGCTTGGCCTCCCGCAGCTTCCTGGAGTACACCGCATGGGTGGTGGCGCACCCCGGTACCGTCAGACCCAGGGCCTCAGCCAGGCAGGACATGGTATTGGCTGTGCCCAGCATGGAGCAGCCGCCCGCCGTGGGACAGATGGACTCCTCCATCTCCTTTAATTCCTCCTGGGAAATGCCTCCCGCGCTGATCTGGGCGCTGACCTCCCGGATCTGGTGGATGGCCAGCTCCTGCCCCTTGTACTTGCCCGGCAGCATGGGGCCGCCCGGCACAATAACTGCCGGAATGTTCAGACGCCCCACTGCCATCAGAGCAGCGGGCACAATCTTGTCGCAGGTGGCGATGATCACCAGACCATCCAGACGCTGGGCTTCCGCCACCAGCTCAATGGAGTCCACAATCACATCACGGCTTGGCAGCACGGAGCACATGCCCACATTTCCCTGGGTAATGCCGTCACAGATGGCAATGGTGCCAAACTCAAAGGGGACTCCTCCTTCCCGGCGCACCCCGTCCTTCACCGTCTCCGCAATCTGCCTCAAATGGATATGGCCGGGATTCATTTCATTAAATGTGTTGACCACGCCGATAAACGGCCGCTCCAACTCGTCCTCCAGCAGGCCCACGCATTTCAAATGCGCCCTGTTTCCAGCCCGCTCCGGGCCTTCCACAACATCTCTGCTGCGGTATGGCTTCGTATTCATTGCTGTCCCTCCTATTGTTTTCTTGATAAGTTATATTAAAAGCAAGGTTTGTGCCAATTTACGCTCCGGCAGGTAATCTCTTCATAATTCTCTTAAAAGCAAAAGAAACAGACCTTTTGCAGGCCTGTTTCTTACAATTTTTTCCATATGGTTGCACGGTTTTCTAAAGAAACCGCTGCTCCGTCTCCTTGTATTGTTCATATGCAGACATTTCGTTCACTTTTGTTTTCTTTTGTTTACAACGAATACTGTTTCATCTTCTTCCACAAGGTAGAGCGGCTCATTCCAAGCGCCCGGGCCGTTTCGGTCCTGTTGTAGGCGGCCTGCTCCAGGGCCTGCCGGATAGCTTCCCGCTCAAAATTCTCCTGTCCGCCGCCATCCCGGCCCGCCTCCCGCCTGGTGTAATTCTTCAACACCTGGCGGACATCCTGCTCCGTAATCTTCCCCTCCGGTCCGCACAGCACTGCCAGCCGCAGGCACACATTGTGGAGCTGCCGGATATTTCCGTACCAGTCCGTCTCCTCCAGAACGCGGTACGCCTCTTTTGACATCACCGGAGACACTGCATCCCGCCGGTATTCCGCCGCCAGCTCCTGTAAGAAATGTCCGGCCAGCAGGCTGATGTCATGGCCCCTCTGGTTCAGGTTGGGAATGTTGAGCCGCAGTACATCCAGGCGGTAGTACAGGTCCTCCCGGAAGGCTCCGTCCTGGACCATCTGGAACAGATCTTTGTTGGTGGCTGCAATCACCCGTATATTCACCGGTATGATCTTGCTGTCCCCCAGGCGCATAATCTCCCGCTCCTGAAGCACCCGCAGCAGCTTAGCCTGGAGGGAAGGGCTGATCTCCGCAATCTCATCCAGGAATATGGTGCCCCGGTGGGCCTGCTCGAACAGTCCTGCCTTGCCGCCCTTCTGGGCCCCTGTAAAAGCGCCCTCCACATAGCCGAACAGCTCGCTCTCCAGAAGATTCTCATTGATGGCCGCACAGTTAACCGCCACAAAGGGGCTGGCCTTCCGGCAGCTCTCATTGTGGATGCTCTGGGCAAACAGCTCCTTGCCTGTGCCGGACTCGCCGGTGATCATCACATCTGCCTCGGTTTTGGCATAGTGCCTGGCCTGCTCAACGGCGCTCTGTACGGCTTGGCTCTCACCGATGATATCCCGGAAAAAGTATTTTGCGCTGTAGCCCTTGGCGCTGATCTGTTTGCGGATCGTCTGCTCCAGGTTCTGAAGCTTTGTCACATCCTGGAATGTGACCACATAGCGGCTTCTGCCGCCCTTTACCTTCACCAGGATCTTGTTCACAACCAGCTTCTGCTGCTGGTAAGCCACCAGCTCGTCCTCATACTGTCTGCTGTCGCACAACATTTCCCGGAAGCGGGACCTGGTGAACAGTTCTTCAACCAGACAGCCTGCGGCCTCCCCTCCGTCGATCTCCCGGCCCAGGCCCAGGATGGCGCTGGCCATATGGTTGCACACTGTGATCCTCCGGTGCCTGTCAATCTCCAGAATCCCCTCATAGGTGTAATCCAGAATGGCCTTCAGCCGCTTGGTTTTCTGCTGCTCCGCCAGCTGGATGTCCACGGCATTCCCCGCCTCTGTAAAGGCCTGCCACAGGGCTTCCTTACCGCTCATGATCAGACTGGTCTCCAGCCCCAGCCCTTCTGCGTAGGCACAGGTCTCCACACCGCCCAGCACCACAGTGCAGCCGTCGGCCACAGCCTGGTCCACGCTGGTCCTCACATCCGTGCTGTCCATCCGGAAATACAGCCCCGCCCTGATTCCAAACAGGGCGATCAGGCCCTCCGCCCCGTAGATCATGTTGTGGGAACCGATGATGGCCATCTTCTGGTCCCCGTACCGGTCCTTGGCCGCCTTTAGGCAGTACACCAGATCATTGCCTGCCACGGGAATCTCAATGACCGGGATATCGTGTATCTCATTCTTAATGAGGGCTGCGGTAATCCCCCTGGAAATGATCACATCGTACTCCTTCAGCAGACTGATATTCAGGTGGTTCTGGGGTGCCTCCACCTCCTCCAGAATATAGGTAAAGCCCAGTGTCAGGTCCAGTTCCCGCGATACGGCCCTATGCTCCTCAAAGATTTTAAAGGCGTCCTTGAAAAACCCTTTTTTTGGAAAAACCAGAGCGATTTTTATGGTGGTCACAGCATTTTGAGGTTCCATATTATCTCCTCTCTATCTTCGCAATTTACAATAGCATACCATAACCGGCCGCCCTTTTCCAGAAGCAGAACAAGAATCCCGCAGACGTGGTTCTCCGGCTGCGGCGGGCCGCTTCCGGCGGCATAATTCCCTGCCGCCGCAGTGCGCCCGCACAGCCAGAGTCCCCACGCTTTGCGGTCGCTTCACCGCATGCAACAAAAAAACGGCCCGGAACCGGAACCGTTTTCTCTCATATATTATGCTGCAGGGTATCCCAGCATTTTTCTCAGCTGCTTCATCACATGGTAGTAGGCAGGGATCAGGAAGAGGTCCGCGGCCACCCATGCCACGGGGCTGGCGTAGCACACCGCAATGTAGCCGAACACCGGCACCAGGGCAAAGCCCACAAAGGATCTGGCAATCATCTCGCAGACCCCTGCCAGTATGGCGAACTTGGAATAGCCAAGGCCCTGGATCAGGAACCGCACCACATTGACAAATACCAGGGGAATAAACAGGACGCTGTTGGCCAGCAGGAACAGCCTGGTATCCCGCAGAAGGTCGGTCTGGGAGGCATCCACGAACATCAGCGCCACCTTATCCCCCAAAAGGTACAGCACGGCAAATGCAATCACCGCGTAGATGACGCCGAGAATCAGGCAGATCTTCAATCCCTGATGGATACGGTCCAGCTTCCTGGCCCCCACATTCTGCCCGCCGTAGGTGGCGATGGTGGAGCCCAGGGCGTCAAAGGGGCAGCAGAAGAAGATCACGATCTTGGTGCCCGCCGTCACCGCGGCCACAGCCAGGGAACCCAGAGAGTTCACCGCGATCTGCAGGATCACGCTGCCGATGGCTGTAATGGAATACTGGAGTCCCATAGGAATGCCCATACCGCAGAGGATGCCCATATACCGCCGGTCCGGCTTCCACTCATCCTCCTTCATCTTCAAAATGGTGAATTTCCGCACCATGTAAACCAGGCACAGCAGGCCCGATACAGCCTGGGCAATGATGGTTGCCCAGCCGGCCCCGGCCACGCCCATGTCCAGCACCAGGATGGTGAAGAAATCCAGGGCCACGTTCAGCACTGAGGAGAACACCAGGAACACCAATGGCGTGGTGCTGTCACCCAGGGAACGGATGATACAGGACAGCAGATTATAGAGATAGGTGGCGGGAATCCCAAGGAAGATCACAAATATGTAGGCGTAGGCCCCATCCAGAATATCCGCGGGGGTGTCCATCCAGACCAGGATATTCCGGCACAGGATGCATACTGCCGCGGTCATCACAACCGAGAAAACCAGGGCCAGCCAGCCGCTGTTGGCCACGAACCGCCTCAGCCCGCTTTCATTCCTCTCCCCGAACTTCTGGGCCACGGGAATTGCAAAACCGCTGCACACCCCCAGGCAGAAGCCAATGATCATAAAGTTGATGGAGCCGGTGGAACCCACCGCCGCCAGGGCTTCCACGCCCAGGCATTTCCCCACAATAATAATGTCCGCCATGTTGTAAAGCTGCTGAAACAGCAGCCCAAACAGCATGGGGACAAAGAATCCCATAATCAGCTTCAGGGGGCTGCCCTCGGTCATGTCCCTGGTTGCATTTTTTGCCATCGGTCTTTTCCTCGCTTCGCACATTCTCCGCCTTATGTATCAATTTCGCGAATCTAAATGTACTCTGAAAAGCACGGATTTGCAAGTAGAAAATTTGACCTGGCAGACCCCTTGCTGCATACAGAATTCACAAAGGAATTCCCTCGTCAGTCCACAACCTCAATGCTCTCAATCACAGGCTGGTTTTCCTTAGCCACAGTGCCGTTGCCGTCCTCTACCTTGGTGTCCTCGCAGATCTTGTCCACCACGTCCATCCCCTCGGTCACATAGCCGAAAGCAGCGTAATCGCCATCCAGGTGCGGGCTGTCCTGATGAACAATGAAAAACTGGGAGCTGGCGCTGTCGGGGAACTGGGAACGGGCCATGGAGATGGCGCCGCGGGTGTGGGTCAGGGGATTGTCCACGCCGTTGGAGGCAAACTCGCCCTTGATCTCATGGTCAGCGCCGCCCATGCCGGTGCCCATGGGATCTCCGCCCTGGATCATAAAGCCGGAGATAATGCGGTGGAAGGTCAGACCGTCGTAGAAGCCCTCCCCTGCCAGGTTCAAGAAATTGGTTACGGAAATGGGAGCCTCATCGGCGTACAGCTCAACGGAGATGGGACCGTAGTCCTTCACATTGATGACAACATGGTGGCGGCCTGTGGCCAGCTCCACGGCCTCGGTGGTCTCCTCAGTGGTCTCCTCAGTGGTCTCCGCAGCAGCCTCAGTAGTCTCCGGTTCTGCCTTGGTGGTCTGCTCCGCTTTGGTGGTCTGAGCCACGGTGGTGGCGGCCTGTGTCTCCGTCTTTTGGCTGCAGCCTGCCATCAGGGCCATTGCCGCAAGAGCCGCAATACATACATAAGATAATTTTTTCATTTTGCCTCATTCCTTTTCTGTTCTGTTAGTTTCACCGCCCGGCCGTTTTGGCAGCAGGCACGTGTTCATATGATACCACTGCACATGCTGCTGTGTAAAGAACTTTATCGGTTTTCAGGCTGGTAAAAGGCGGTAGAATTTTTTACGGCTTTTCTAATTTTTCTTACGGTTGTCCGCGGCGCCTTTACATTTCCGGCAGGGGCGCTTAGTATACAGGTATAGGGAGGAACTGTATTATGGAACATTTTGAGAGAATTGCGGCGAGGCTTTGGGAGCGGCGCTGCGGTCTGGGTAAGCTGGTGATTGCCAGCTGGCTGCTGACCAATACCATGTGGCTGCTGATCAGCCAGGTTCCCTTTGTCACGCTGGATTTTGTGCGTCAGATTTCTATGAGAAGCTTTATGGGCATCTGGGCGGGAATCTATGGCTGCATGGCATTTTTGTATCTGGTGCCGCCCGGCTCCAGGAACATGCGCTTCCTGCTGGCCCCAAGCATTGCCATGTATCTGGCCGCGCTGATGCTTAAGGGAACGGTTGCATGATGGCAAAACGGATGGAACAGTGGCTGGCAGGACGGCGGCTGTGGTTGATTCTGGCGGGTGCCTCGGCTGCCTGGTTCGTATTTGTGACAGCCATGACGGTTCTGAGATACCGCCTGAATTACGCCTCCGCCTATGATTTTGGGATTTTTTCCCAAATGTTTTATTATATGGACAAATGCCTGGAACCGCTGAGCACCTGCGAGCGGGACGGGCTTTTATCCCATTTTGCGGTGCATCTGTCGCCCATTTATTACGTGCTGCTGCCTTTCTACAAGCTGGCTCCCCGGCCGGAGACGCTGCTGGTGCTTCAGGCCCTGGCCGTGGCCGGCGGGATCATTCCCGTGTGCCTGCTGGGAAAGGCCTTTGGATTTTCACGGGTGAAGCTGCTGGTATTCGGGCTGATGTACTGTATGTACCCTGCATTTATGGGCGGATGCTTTTATGATTTCCATGAGAACAAATTTCTCACGGTGATCATTTTATGGACAGTATATTTTCTGGAGACCCGGCGGTTTAAGTCCATGTTGGTCTGTGCGGCGCTGATCCTGATGGTTAAGGAGGACGCGCCTGTATATGCGGCCTGTATCGGGCTGTATTTATTTTTGTGGAAAAAACAGTATAGGTACGGGGCCGCGGTGTTTCTGGGGGCCTGCCTGTATTTCTGCCTGGGCATATGGTATATCAACCGGTTTGGGGACGGGGCCATGGTAAACCGGTTTGACAACTTCATCTCCGACAAGCAGATGGGGCTGGTCAGCATGTTTAAGACCGTGCTGGTGAACCCCGCTTATGTGCTGTCCCAGATCGCGGTGGGCGACAAGCTCTTGTTTTTTGCGCAGATGCTGCTGCCGCTGGGGTTCCTGCCGCTGATGACCAGGGACTGGCAGAAATGGACGCTGCTGATCCCCTTTGTGCTGATTAACCTGATGAGCAACTATGGGTACCAGCATTCCATTTTTTTCCAGTACACCTATGGGTCCGGCGCTTTGTTGTTTTATCTGGCCATGGTGAATTACCGGGATCTGTCGGAGAAGGAAGGAGCCGACGGAATAGGGAAATGGCTCCCGCTGAGGGAAATCACCCTCTGCGGACTGATCTGCGGCGCCATGATCCTGGGGCTTGTGGCCGCGCAAAAAGGACGGTATGTGGAGCTGAACCGGAGACACGGCGAACAGGCGGTATTAGCTAAGGAGCTGCTAAATGAGATCCCTGAGGAAGCGGCGGTTAAGGCGTCTACCTTTTTTGTGCCTCAGCTGTCTATGAGGGATGAGATCTATCTGCTGGACAGCCGGCATGAAGGTGAATATGCTGTTGTGGATCTGCGGCCTGGGTATGAGAAGGACCTGAAAAATACTTTGGGTAGATTGAAGGATGAGGGGTATGTGAGGGTTGGAGAGATTAAGGAGTATGTATTGGTTATGAGAAATGAGGGGGAGGCGCGGATGGGTACGCGGACGTTGGTTGGTGTATTGCCGTGAAAAGAAGGAGGTTGGGGCTGGGAGGACAGCGGAGGGGTCGGCTCCTGGTTACGGAGAGCGTGTCTCTAAGGCCCTGATGATTTGCTAAAAGCGCCGGTCCAAAGAACGAAAACTCGCCAAGGCTCGGACAACCGTTCTTTGGACCGGCAACGCAAATCACCAGCGCCTAAGTTCCACTGCTCTCCTCCACAAGTCGCCAGCCCCTCCGCTGTCCTCCCAGCCCCAACCTCCTTCTTTTCCGGGTAAGTCTCTGAAACGTCCGCTGACGCATCCAGGCGCGGGAAAAAGAAAAAAGACATCCAAGAGCTTAAGATATTCCCATAATATGGTGAATTCACCTGAAATAGGGGGAGCAGTAAATGCACCTTACTTCAGGATATCTTAAGCCTTCGGATGTCCTTTTTCTTTTTCTCGCGCCTGGATGCGTCAGCGGGCGTATCCTGTGAGTGAGAGCCAGGAGCTGCGGGCGGGAAGGTTCGGGGGCGTGTGGAGGCGCATTAATAATTCATCCGCCTGCCACTTTTGAAAACAACCAGATAGCGTGCTGCGCCTTATCCCAACAAGGCGTAACTTATATCAGTCCTACAAACAGGAATTGATTATGTTAAAAAGTGAATTCCCGATTTATATTGTGTTCGTGCTGCCGATTTCAAGCAGATTGCCTTCCGGGTCGGCTACATAAAAATTGCGAATGCCGAAAGGATAGGTAATGGGTCCTCCAGTAGGAAATCGCAGACCCAGCTTTGACAGCCGCTCATATTCCGCATCCACATCAGCAAAGCTGGGCAGCCAGAGGGCAATTTCAAAAGTCTGGTTAATACCCTTTGGTGGAACATAGTCCTCTCTTATTGCCTTGACGAATTCTTCCCTGCTATACATAAACAAGGATAATTCACCGCTTGCTGTTTCAAACTCCGCGAAATCCCCACCATCCCATTGTGTATGAAAGCCCAATGTATCTCTGTAGAACCGAACCATATTATCCATGTTACCAACCAATAGACTCGCACCTACACGCACTTCTTTTCCATTCATTGTAATTATCTCCTTTATACTAAACTTGCAACGAGAACATCGTCCTCAATGGGATAAACAAGTGGTTTGGTGGCCAGCTTATAGTCTTTCTTAAACTGCATAGTGATTTTAACAGTGTATTTTGTCATTCTTTTAGATCTGCGAAAACGGTAAGGGTTTCCTTGTATGGCTGATTAAGCGAAACATTAATCTCAACTACCCCGCCGCTATCTACCAAATTCTGCATCAAAAGCGTAGCCGCTCCCACCGCTGTGATATCTTCACCCAGATCGCCTCTGCGGATCTGTACATTCCTGCCGGCCAGGCGCATCTGATGCCTGCGTATCTCTGTTTTCAGCCTTGGCAGCAGGTAATCGCTGGACTTCATCAGGCCTCCCTCAAAAATGATGAGTTCCGGATCAAACAGATTCACAACACTGGCGGCTGCGATCCCAAGATATCCAATTGCCAGATCCAGCAGCTTCACCGCCTCGCGGTCTCCCTCCCTGGCCGCCGCAAACACAGTCTCTGCTTCAATATTCTCTGGCTTTCCACCTGCCAGCTCCAGAATCCGTCTTCCTTTTCCCTTTGCCGCCAGGTCTCCGGCCTGCCTGGCAATGGCTCTGCCGGAAGCCAGGGCCTCCAGACAACCGTGATTGCCGCATTCACAGAGGGGGCCGTCTTTCTCCAGCGTAATATGGCCGATCTCACCGCTGGTGCCGCTGTTTCCATGATATACTTCCCCGCCAAACACCAGGGCTGATCCGATTCCATGGCCCAGATTCACACACAGGAAATTGTCGGCATTTCTCCCCGCTCCAAACCACCGCTCGCCCAAGGCCATGACCCTGTTGGCATTCTCAATCACAATGTGACAGGAGAATTCATGTTTGAACCGACCAAGCAGATCCACATGTTCCCAGCCGAAATCCGGTGAAAAATTCACCATACCTGTGTCAGGGTCCAGCAGGCCAGGCATACCGATGCCAATGCCCAGCAGCCTGCTTCTCTGATTCCCCATCTCATCCAGAACCTCCCTGACCAGGGAGATCATCCGGTAGATCAGCACTTCAGGCGGCAGGGTATCCCCCGTCAGGATCGTCTTTTTAATCCCAATCTCTCCCGCCAGGTTCATCACAGCCACTTTGATGCGGTTGCGCCCCACATCCAGCCCCAGACAGCAGTACGCATCCTTATTGATTTCTAAAAGCTCCGGCTGGCGGCCGCCGGTGGACTCCCGTTTGCCGACACCGCGGATCAAATTGGAATGGCTGAACTCATCTGTAATTTTCATCACGGTCGGCACGCTTAAGCCAGAGAGCCTGGCAATCTCAGCGCGGTTGATGGGCCCTTTTTCAAAGATCATTTCCAAAATCATCTTCTTATTCATCTGAGCCATTACATATTTGTCAAAGCGCATCCCTCAAGTTCTCCTCATCTACCGCTTATAAAACCCCTTCATCCCATCCAGCCTGGCCGACATCCCAACCATCATCATATCGCACACGGTCAGCGCTGTCATGGCTTCCACCACCACCACTGCCCTGGGCACGATAATGGGATCGTGGCGGCCGTGGATCTGGATCTCAGTCTCCTGGCCGTCCCGGTTCACTGTCTGCTGGGGCGAACTGATGGACGGCGTGGGCTTGAACGCGGTTCTGGTCACCAGCACGCTGCCGTCGCTGATACCGCCCAGGGTGCCGCCGGAGTGGTTGGTTTTCTTACAGATTCTTCCATTTTCCATTCCGAATGCATCATTGTTCCCTGAACCAACCGCCTTCGCGGCCTCCATACCGTCCCCGATCTCAAATCCCTTTACCGCGCCAATGGACAGCATGGCCTTGGCCAGGTTGGCGTCCAGCTTCTCAAATACCGGCTCCCCAACACCTGCGGGGAGTCCGGTCACCCGGCATTCCACCACACCGCCGCTGGAATCACAGCGGGCCAGCAGCTCCTCCAAGTACCCTTCAGCCTCTGCCGCGGCCTGGGCATCCGGCATATATACCCGGTTGTTCCACATTTCATCCATATCAAACCGCTCAGGGCTTACACAGATGTCCCCAATGGACCGGGTATATGCCTGCACCTGAATCCCAAGTTCTTCCAATATCCTGCATGCAATGGCCCCGGCCGCCACGCGGCCAATGGTCTCCCGGCCGGAGGAACGGCCTCCGCCCCGGTAATCCCTGAAGCCATACTTGGCATCAAATGTATAGTCCGCATGGCCCGGACGGTACACGTCCATAATATTACCATAGTCATGGGAGCGCTGGTCCGTGTTGCGCACCTCCAGGGCAATGGGCGTGCCGGTGGTCTTTCCCTCAAACACACCCGAGAGGATTTCCACCTGGTCCCCCTCCTGCCGGGCCGTGGTGAACTTGCTCTGCCCCGGCTTTCTGCGGTTTAAATACGCCTGAATATGATCTTCACTCAGTTCCAGCCCTGCGGGACAGCCATCTACTACAACGCCGATGCCTCTGCCGTGGGACTCCCCCCAGGTCATAATTCTGAATATGGTTCCATAGGTTGAACCTGCCATGTCATAACTCCTTGTCTGTCACATTATTCCTGTCCATCATTCTGCCAAACCTTGCGCTTAACTGATCTTCACAATGGCGCAGCAGTTTGGCTCATTCACCGGGATGGCCCGGCCGCTCATCACCAGCAGGCCCTTCTTGTAATCCACGTCAAAGAATGTCAGGGAGCCGCTGTCGTGATTCACGGAAGCGATATGCTTCCCGTCCGGGAACACCGCAATGTCCTTGGGGTACTCGCCGCTGATGGGCAGGCAGCACAGCATGGTCAGGAAACCGGTCTTTTCGTCCCTGTTGTAGATACTGACTGTATTCTCCCCCGCGTTGGAACAGAAAATATATTTCTCATCCGGCGACAGACGCATGGCGCAGGCAGCTGTCATCACGCTGGGCTTGGCATTGCCTGTGGTGGAGATCGTCTGGATCTTCTCCAGGACCGGGGAGCGGTCCCCGGTCTCATAGGTGTATACCTCAATCACATTCTTCAGTTCGCACATCAGATACATGAAGCGCCCGTCCGCGCTGAAGCGGAAATGCCTGGGGGCGGACTCCAGCTCACAGCGCACAGCATCCACCTGGGTCAGCTTTCTGTCCTTCTCATTAAAGCGGTAGACCTTCACCTGGTCGATGCCGTTGTCCACGCTCATCACATAGTGGCCGTCCGGCGTTCTCCTTGTACAGGTCACATGGGGACGGAAATTCCGCTCCGCCACGCTGCCGTAGCCTTTATCAAATACTCCGTCCACAATGTTACCCACAGAGCCGTCGGGATTCAGGCTCAGTACCGTGGTCTTGCCGTCATGGTAGCCGGATACAAACACATACTTGTCCTCTTTGTCCGTGCAGAGATGGCAGCCTCTCATTCCGCGGATGGAGGCGCTGTTCAGCCTGGCCAGGCTGCCGTTCTCCAGGATACGGAAGGATACCACTCCCTCATCTGCGATGGAGTACAGGGTTTTGCCGCTGTTGGAGGCAATAATATAGGAAGAGTTGTCCACTTCAACCTCGCAGCGCTCCTTAAATGTCCCTTTAGCCACATCCACGTCAAATACCGTGATGCCCTTCGCTTTGCCGGTGTAGGAATAAGATCCCACATATGCCATATATTTCCCTTTCATCTTCCTTTTTACCTCCCAGAATGACGCTTTTTCAAAACTAAAACCATCATAACATAATTTTATATTTTTGTTAACACCAATCTTTACAAAAAGTATTGACAGAACAGGAAAAAGCGGTATAATGAGATTCGCATGTGTTTATTTATACTAAACTTTTTAGTTAATTTTATCATCAGTTAGTATAAGTAAACTTTAAAACACTTTTTATTATACTTTTCGTAAAAAGATTGGAGAGGTACCACAATGCAGATAGGATCAAAATTAAAGGAACTGCGGATACTCAAAGGACTGACCCAGGAAGAACTGGCTGACCGCGCGGAGCTGTCCAAGGGATTCATCTCCCAGCTGGAGCGGGATCTGACGTCTCCTTCCATCGCCACGCTGATGGATATCCTGCAATGCCTTGGAACCTCCATCGGCGAATTCTTCAATGAGTCGCCTGAAGAACAGATTGTATTCAGCAAACAGGATTATTTTGAGAAAATTGATACAGAATTACACAATGAGATCAAGTGGATCATCCCCAATGCCCAGAAGAATGTGATGGAACCCATCCTTCTGACCCTGGAGGCGGGCGGCTCCACCTACCCGGACAATCCCCACGAGGGAGAGGAATTCGGATATGTGCTGCAGGGCAGCGTCTCTATCCACAGGGGCAGCAAGACTTACAAGGCCAAAAAAGGGGAATCATTTTATTTTGTGGCGGACAAGAAACACTATCTGACCAGCAAGGGCGGCGCAGTCCTTTTGTGGGTCAGTTCCCCGCCAAGCTTTTAATTCCATTACAAAAGGAGAAGATTTGCGATGAGCCAGCCATTGATTGATTTACAGCACATTTCCAAAAGCTTTGACGGCGAATTGGTATTGGACGATTTGAACCTTTCCATCAAGGAGAACAGCTTCGTGACATTGCTTGGCCCCAGCGGCTGCGGCAAGACCACCACTCTGCGGATTCTGGGGGGATTCGCCACACCGGACACCGGCAGTGTGATATTCGAGGGACAGGATATAACCAAGCTTCCGCCTTACAAGCGCCAGCTGAACACCGTATTCCAGAAGTACGCCCTGTTTCCCCACATGAACATTGCGGAAAATATTGCATTTGGCTTAAAGATCAAGAACAAGCCGAAATCCTATATAGACGACAAGATCAAGTACGCCTTAAAGCTGGTGAACCTCTCCGGCTATGAGAAGCGCGCGGTAAACGCCCTGTCCGGCGGACAGCAGCAGCGTATTGCCATTGCCAGAGCCATTGTCAACGAGCCGCGGGTACTGCTTCTGGACGAGCCTCTGGGCGCTCTGGACTTAAAGCTGCGCCAGGATATGCAGTATGAGCTGATCCGGCTGAAGAATGAGCTGGGCATCACATTTATCTATGTAACCCACGACCAGGAGGAAGCTCTGACCATGTCCGACACCATCGTGGTCATGAACCAAGGATATATCCAGCAGATGGGCTCCCCTGAACAGATCTATAATGAGCCGGAAAATGCTTTTGTGGCCGACTTCATCGGCGAGAGCAACATAGTGCCCGGCACCATGATCCGCGATGAGCTGGTGGAGATCTTCGGCGCCCGATTCGTCTGCGTGGATAAGGGCTTCGGCAGCAACAAGCCTGTGGATGTGGTGATCCGTCCTGAGGACATCGACCTGGTAAAGCCCGGCGAGGGCTCGCTCCAGGGCGTGGTGACACACCTGATCTTCAAGGGCGTACACTACGAGATGGAGGTGACCACCCCCGATGGTTTCGAGTGGCTGGTGCACTCCACCGACATGTTCCCCGTTGGCCAGCAGGTGGGCATCCACGTGGAGCCCTTCGAGATTCAGATCATGAACAAGCCTGCTTCTGAGGACGAGGAGGCAATGGGGGTCAATGAATAAGGCAAAACGCATATCCCTGGGCAAGAACCTTTTGTCCGGGCCATATCTACTCTGGATGGTGGGCTTCACGCTGATTCCCCTGGCGCTGATCTTCTGGTACGGGATTACCGACAAAAGCGGCAGCCTCACCCTGGAAAATGTGCTGGCCATCGCCACCGCGGACCACGCCAGCGCCCTGTGGCTGTCCCTGGGCCTGTCCTTTATCAGCACGCTGATCTGCCTGCTGCTGGCCTATCCCTTAGCCATGATCCTGAGGGGCCGGGGACAGTCGGCCAGCGGCTTCATTGTGTTCATCTTCGTGCTTCCCATGTGGATGAACTTTCTGCTGCGCACCATGGCATGGCAGACACTTTTGGAAAAAAATGGGGTTATTAATGGTATCCTCACCTGGCTCCACCTTCCAAAGCAATCCTTGATCAATACCCAGGGAGCCATCATTTTAGGCATGGTATACAACTTCCTGCCCTTTATGGTCCTTCCCATTTACAATGTACTTTCAAAAATAGACGACAATGTGGTGAGCGCTGCCAGCGATCTGGGCGCCAACGGTTTCCAGACCCTGATGCGCATCTGGCTTCCCTTAAGCGTGCCGGGCATTATCAGCGGGATCACCATGGTATTCGTGCCTTCCCTGACCACCTTCGTCATCTCCGACCTGCTGGGCGGCAGCAAGATCCTGCTGATCGGAAATGTAATCGAGCAGGAGTTCACCAAGGGGAGCAACTGGCATCTGGGCAGCGGACTGTCCCTGGTGCTGATGGTATTTATCCTGATCAGCATGGCCATGATCGCCAAATACGATAAAAACGGGGAGGGGACGGCATTCTGATGACAAAGAGTACACAAACGCTGAAAAAGATCATTTCCGATTTTTATATGGTGATCATCCTGATATTTTTATACGCCCCCATTTTTACCATGATGGTGCTTTCCTTCAATAAATCCAAGTCAAGGACACAGTGGGGCGGATTCACCCTGGACTGGTACGCCCAGATGTTTGACAGCCGGCCCATTATGAACGCGCTGACCACCACCCTGCTGATCGCCTTTGTGTCCGCCCTGGCGGCCACCATCATCGGCACCGCGGCGGCCATTGCCATCAACAATATGCGGGCTGTTCCCAGAACAGTGGTTATGGGCATCACCAATATACCCATGCTGAACGCGGATATTGTCACGGGTATCTCCCTGATGCTGGCTTTTATTGCCTTTGGCATCTCCCTGGGATTTCAGACAGTGCTGATCTCCCATATTACATTTAACATACCATACGTGATTCTAAGCGTCAGCCCCAAGCTGAAGCAGACGGACCGCTCCACCTACGAGGCGGCCCTGGATCTGGGGGCTGAGCCTGTGAGAGCGTTTTTCAAGGTGGTGTTCCCGGACATATTGCCCGGCGTGCTGTCCGGCTTTTTGCTGGCATTTACCATGTCCCTGGATGATTTCATTATCACCCACTTTACAAAGGGCGCGGGGATCAACACCCTGTCCACCCTGATCTACAGCGAAGTGCGCCGCGGCATCCGGCCGTCCATGTACGCACTGTCCACCATCATTTTCATGACGGTGCTGATCCTGCTGCTGATCGTTAACTTCCGTTCCGGGAAGAAGCCTGAGGACAAATGATCCCGCGGCATCACCATACATTTTAAAGGAGATTATTATGAGAAAAATGACTGTTAGAACAATGACGCTGGCCGCCGTTTTAATGGCCGCCGCTGCCACTGCCCTGACCGGGTGCGGGAAATCCGGGGACAGCGCCAAGGGTGACGGAGACAGCAGCAAGCTGTACGTCTACAACTGGGGCGAATACATTGACGAGGATGTGAAGTCCATGTTCGAGGAGGAGACCGGCATTGAGGTCGTGTACGATGTGTTCGAGACAAACGAGGAAATGTTCCCTGTCATCGAGGCAGGCGGTGTAAAATACGATGTGGTATGTCCGTCAGACTATATGATCCAGCGCATGATCCAGAACAACATGCTGGCGCCCCTGGACTTTGACAAGATCCCCAATTCCAAGGAGATCGGCCAGGAATACATGGACATGTCCAAAAGCTTTGACCCTGAGAACAAATATTCAGTCCCCTACTGCTGGGGCACCGTGGGCATCCTGTACAATGTACAGCGTCTGGAAGAGCTGGGCGTGCCCGCTCCCACCAAGTGGGCCGATCTGTGGGATGAGCGCTTAAGCGGCGAGATCCTCATGCAGAACAGCGTCCGCGATGCCTTCATGGTAGCCCTCAAGTCCCTGGGTTACTCCCAGAACACCAGCGATGAAGGCGAACTGGCCCAGGCCCGGGATCTGCTGATTGCCCAGAAGCCCCTGGTTCAGGCATACGTCATCGACCAGGTGCGGGACAAGATGATCAACGCCGAAGCAGCCGTGGGTGTAATCTATTCCGGTGAGATGCTGTTCATCCAGGAGCAGGTGGAAGAACTTGGCCTGGACTATGACCTGGAATATATAATCCCAGAGGACGGCACCAACCTGTGGCTGGACTCCTGGGTAATCCCCGCCAACGCCGAGAACAAGGAAAATGCCCAAAAGTGGATTGACTACATGTGCCGCCCGGACATTGCCAAACGCAATTTCGAATACATCACCTATCCCACCCCCAACACCGGCGCATTTGATCTGCTGGACGCAGACCTCCAGAACAACAAGACCGTGTTCCCGGACCTGAATACACTAAAGGGAAGCGAGACTTTCCAGTATTTAGGAGAAGATACCGAGAAGATTTATAATGATATGTGGAAAGAAGTGAAGGCTGCGAAATAGGCAGCTGCCTGTAGTTATCGAAAACAGGAACACGCGGACAGAATCCATTTCAACTGAGGTTTAACTAAAAGAGGGAGATAAAGCAGCCAGCAATGGCAGTTTTATCTCTCTTTAAACTATACTTTATTATTAGTATCCTTAGCTGCCGACGTCTTTCCCCTCCCCCGCGCCCGGAAGAGCCAGCGGGCGGTCTACAACGTGGCGGGTGAGAGCCAGGAG